>SKMT01000277.1 GCA_007120915.1 Myxococcales bacterium
GGCCGATTCGGGGGTCTGAGATGGATCGAGCCCGGATGGTCGGTAGATGGTTATTGGTTATTGGTTATTGGTTGGTGGTGGTTGATCCGTGGAGGTTCGTTTGCCGGAGCGTAGCCCCGACCGACCGGAGGCCTGTGGCCGAAGGGAGTTCGGGGGCCTGAGATGGATCGACCCCGGATGGTCGGTAGATGGTTATTGGTTATTCGTTGTTGGCTATCAGTTGGTAGTCGGGGGCCTGAGATGGATCGACTCCGGATGGTTGACGAACGCTCGATTCCTCCGAACGGTTGCACCACTGCGATTTGTTGTGGAAGATTCCCCGCCGGCTGTTACGTTGCTACAGATGTCGGACGTTCGCACACAGTGGTGAGGTGAGGCATGACCGAAGAGAAACACGACGACGGGGGCAACGAGGTCGAAGCGCCCGATCTGGATGAGATGCTCGCCGAGATTGGGGAAGTGGAGCGATCGCGCCAGATCCGCACCGCCGCAATTGGAGCAGCCGTGATCGTTTTGGTGGGCGCGGTGTTCGTCTGGATGGCCTTTCGCACAGATGACCTGTTTCGGCCCAACATCGATGTGGAAGCCGGAGAGCAGGAGCTGCTCGAAGACACCGGTGATCCCGTCTGCCGCGGAATCATCAGCGAAGTGGAGAATATCGAGGACCGATATCGCGACTGGGAGTTTGAGTTCGAAGATTATCTGTGGGGCAACGACGAGGAACAACTCGAAGAGCTGGAGCAGGTTGCCATCGACTTCCGCGGTGACTTCGCAGATCTGAAGACCAACATCGACGATGCGGTGTTCCGCGAGGAGGAGGCACCGGATCATCCCCCGGTACCCGAACAGGTCCATGAGTGGTTCGACAACATGGACAACGAATTTCGGATTATCGAGGAGATGGCCAACAAGCGGCTGCGCAAGTTGCGCGACGAAGAGGTCGCCGACCGAAGCGGGCTGTGGGAGAATCCACGCCGTCTCAGAGACACCGTCTTGATGACAGTCGACGAAAACTTCGAGGAGTTTCGCGTCTGGGTCATCCGCGGCGGCCACCCCTGCGGACCACCCCCGGACGGTGTAGACCCCTGGGAGCCCGACGACCCCTCCGAGATCGAAGGTGTTGAACCCGGGTATTAAATCGCCACGGGTCAACTACCACCAACCGATAACCAATAACCATCTACCAACCATCCGGGGTCGTTCCATCTCAGGCCCCCGAACTCCCTTCGGCCAGAGACCTCCGGTCGGTCGGGGCTACGCTCCGGCAAACGAACCTCCACGGGTCAACCACCACCGAACACCCACCACCGACCACCCAGCACCCAGCACCCAGCGCCCAGCGCCCAGCGCCCAGCGCCAGTCGAGTTGCCAACCGGCGACCTCCATGCTATGTCGCCCACCCCGATATGGAGCCGGTTTCGAACCATTACGGCGAATAATTCGCCTGCGTTCTCCGTTGTATCCGGCGAAATTGTGGTGGTTGCCCCTCACATTCCCGGGCATCCACTGCTCCTTCCGCCAGCCCGGAGGGTCGTCGTAGTTACACCCCCAGCAAAGGATGTCCCGTGAACACCAGAATCTTTCTGAAACGACACCTCGATGCCACCGAGGAGGAAGTACCGCGACTGATCGACATGGCCACCGATTCGCTGGCCGACGGTACCGACTACCCCGATGACGAGGAGTCCGATGATCGATTGTGGCGTTATCTGCAGTATCCCTACTACCTGGGGCTGTTTGCCCAGAGTGTCGTCAGCGCCGACGGGATCTCTGCGCATGTCAAAGAGAAGCTGTGCCACGCGGTGCTGCAGGTGAACATGCACCTGGAGCGCGGCCAGGAGCCGGGACCCGGCATCTTCCAGTTGACCGCCTGGCTGGCGAACAACGGGCTTCTAAGCCACCAAGATTACCTGGGGCTGCGAAAGGGTATCATCTGGCTGCCCCGGCTGACCGACAACTACGTGGAGTCCACCGACTACATTCTGCCCGCCTGCGACGGGGTGTTTCGCGATCCCGAAATCGAGCGGGAGCAGATGATCGAGCTGATCCTGATGATCCTCACCGCCAAGGAGGCCATCGGCGGTCAGGGACGGGTGATCTTCGATCATCTCATGGAGATGAACGTGCTCAACAAGAGCCTGAAGCGCGAGGTCTGCCAGATCGTCGTCGAAGAAGCCATTCCCTTCCCCCGCGGCGAATATGACCATCCTCTCGAGACCTCGGCGGAGGAGCAGGACCGGCTGTCGATCCGATTTCTACCCGGCAGCGTGCGCCGGCTCGCCGTGGTCTGGCTGGCGCGACTCGGCAAGGATCCGCTGGAGCTTCTGAAGCGACTTCTCAAGCCCAACACCGTGCGCGGCCACGGCGGCGACCACGTCGCCAGCGGCGCTCTCGATCTTCTCAACGAACAGTGGGACGACCTGAAGGAAGAAACACGCATGAGCCTGCTGAAAAAAGCGGCCAGCCTCCCCGACACCTCGGTGCGAAAGCGCGCCTACATCCTCGGCGAGAAGAACCTGGGTCTCGACTTTCTCGAGCAGGCGCTGGACGACAAGGCCAAGTCCCTTCGCGAGTGGGCCGAGGAACGGCTCGAAAACCGCGAAGACGGCAAAGATCCCACCACCGAAGAGCTGACCGCCGAGCTCGCCGAACAGCTTGAGGACTGAGCCGGCGTGCCGACCTGGATCGTCAAAGTCGACCGCCGAAGCGGGGATCCCACCCCGGTTACGGAACGACTGGAGGAACTCGCCGAATCCGTCAAAGGCCTGCGCGTCGAATCCATCGACGACTCACCGCCCGACGCCGGGAACTTCCGCGACTTCGCCGCGGTCGCGCGCATCCGCCACGAACAGATCCAGGGGTTGGAGGTCATCGCCGAGCAACTGATCTCGGAGTTTGGCTGGGTTATTGACCTGGAGAAGACGTCGTAAGCGTTGGGGAGGGAAACGAATGAATTGCTCCCTACACCGAAAGCGCTCTCAACCCAGATGCCGCCGAACCTCTTCGGCGACGCGCCGACTGTCCTCCTCGGTCAGCCGGTCGCCTCGTTTCGGGCCAAACCGGATCTGATGTCTTCTGCCGTCGTCGTCGATCTCAAGACACACCTGCCGGTTTTCGCTGTCGACGCTGCGAATCGCATCAAGGGGTGCTGAAATTCGGCGCACTGCCGAGCGAAACCGAAGCGTGTCATCCGTCAGTTCGAGCCGATGGGACGCTCTGGACGCAACAGTGGGCACTATGATTGCCAGCACTACCAGCGGTAGAAGCCCAAACCGAAGCAGAGCCTGACCCTGCTCCAGATCGGTGGTACTGGCCACAGCCATTGCAAGCGGAAAGGTCGCGATCAACCCGCCGCCGACCGCGAAGATCGTGCATCCGACGGTGTACCGGTCGTAGATAAAACGCAGCACATTACCGTCGCGATATGCTTCGAGCCGCGAACTCTCCGGCTCCCACTGAATCGGCGGTGGTGCCGCTCTCACCGACAGCGACTCGTCCTCCGGCGCCGGCGGCGGGTCTTCGAGCCACCGAAGCGCCTGCTGTGCCGACGAAAACCGGTCCTCCGGCGCCGGTTTGATCAGCCGTTCGACAAACCGGGCGAAGTCATCGCTGACATCGACGCGACCTCGAAAGTCGATGGCGTTGTTCTTCACCGGCAGTTCACCGGGATGGGTTCGGCTGGCGAGATGAATCAGCGTCGCCCCCAGCGCATACAGATCACTGGCGGGCTGCACCTGGCCCATCAACTGTTCGAGCGGGGTGTAGCCCACGGTACCCACCGTCGTCGTCTCCGAGGTCGGGTCCACCGCCGCCACGCGCACGGTACCGAAGTCTACGAGCACAAAGCGTCTGTCTGACGCCCGCCGCATGATGTTCGACGGTTTGATGTCGCGGTGGATCACCGGCGGGTCGTGGCTGTGCAGAAATTGAAGCGTCTCCAGGATCTGCTCGGCCAGCTCGCGAAGCTGTTGCTCGGTAAACGGCGTGCCGTCGTCGAGCAACTGCTCGAGGTCCTTGCCGTCGACGAACTGCTGGACCAGCACGAACTGTTCGCCCCCGTCGCCACACTCGTTGTGGAAGGCGTCGACGAGCGCCGGAATCGCCTCGTGATCGAGCCGCTGAAGGGTTTCGGCCTCGCGTTCGAACAACTGAACGCTGTTCCAGTCGTCGACCTCGGAGACGACCACCCGCTTCACACAGACCGTCTCGCCGGTTTGCTCGTCGACGGCCCGAAACGTTTCGGCCTGGCTGCCGGCGCCGATCCGCCCTTCGATGCGAAACCTATCTGCAAGTCGCTCGCCGCCGGTGCCGACCTCATCTTCGAGATGTTCTTCGGCCTCTGTCATTCCGACTCCGTCTCGATTCCAAGCTGGGCGCGAAGTCGGTGGGCGAGCACCTGACGATCGGCGCCGGTTCCCATGGCCCCATCGAAGACCACCCGCTGCTCGTCGGCCGTATCCAGAACCACTCGTCCGGCGGCGTCGACCTCCACCGACTGCACTTCGTCTGCAGGCACTTCCAACGTCTCTTCGACTCCTCCGTGGGTGCCAATTTTCTCCCACTTCACACCGTTGCCGTCCAGCCGAAGCCGCTCGGCGACGTGGTCATATTTCGCCTCCTGGTGGCGCGCCCACAAAATCACCGGCCCCACCACAAAGGGAATCAACAACGCCGCGGTCATCGCCGTTGGCAATCGGCTGATCTTGATGACCTCTCCCATCCGGTGCCGCGCGCCGCGGTCGAGCACGCCCCAGACGGAGACGCCGAGCAACCACAGGTAGGTCATCACGCCAAATCCGGCGGCGAGCGAACTCACTGTCGCATCTGCAGCATTCACGAAGGAAACCAGCCCCAGCAGCCAGGCGCCTCCCAGCAACAACAGCGCCCCGTAGACCGGAGAGACGACAAACGCGTTGCTGACCCGCCGGATCGTCACCGCACCGTCATCGGCCTTCATATCGAGAAGCGGCGACGCCAAACTGGTCTTCTGCCGCGTGGTTGAATCGTCGCACATATCGTCGAGTTGCCCGGAATCAAGCGCCCGGCGCAGCCGACTGGCATCGCCGAGTCGTTGCTGGGCATCGGGCAGAAGCATCGCTTCGAGAAGCTCTTCGAGCTGCTCGGAGGCGTCGACGTGCTCCGAAAACTCGAGTTTGACCCCGCCCTTCGACATCAACCGCGGGGCGATGCCCGACAGCAGTTCCACCGCCGTCGCCGCCAGCGCATACACGTCGGACGCCGCCGTCGCTCGACCCATCATCTGCTCCGGGGGCATGTACCCGTTGGTGCCCACGAAAGTGGTCCCTCCCACATCGCCGGCGAGCACGGTCTGAACTGCCCCGAAGTCGATGAGCACGTAGCGACCATCGTCGGTTCGCACAATGTTGGTGGGCTTGATGTCCCGATGCACAACCGGCGGGGTAAACCCGTGCAGATACTCCAGAAGAGCGAGCATCTGGTCCAGAAACCCCACCACCTCCTCTTCGTTCCAGCCCTCCCCTTCCTCGATCAATTCATCCAGCGCCGTCCCCTCGACATACTCGCTGACGATGCAGCAGACCGGCCCCTGATCGCCGTCATACCGAAAGCTGTCGACCTGGCGGGGAATCGCCGGGTGGTCGAGCTTCGAGAGTGTCTTGCGCTGGCGCTCGAACAACTCCAGATCTTTCCAGGTCTCGATCTGACTGACATCCAGCAGCTTCAACACCACCGGCTCATCGTCCCCCTCGCGTTCGGCAAGATAGGTATCGGCCAGCTCATGGCCGCCGAGCCGATCGACGGCTTTGTACCCCCGTTCGCGCACATTGTCGGGAAGACGAAGTGTCATGGGTTAAAACCAGGCTCCGAATCGAGTTCGACACCGAGACCGACATCGAGATCGAGACCGAAATCGACACCGAGACCGAGTCCGACACCGAGACCGACACCGAGACCGAGTCCGACACCGAGACCGACATCGAGCCCGACACCGAGACCGAGTCCGACACCGAGACCGACATCGAGCCCGACACCGAGACCGAGACCGACACCGAGACCGAC
>SKMT01000407.1 GCA_007120915.1 Myxococcales bacterium
AGACGCGGTAACGCTGTAGCGCGGGACCGCTGAGGCGCAGATAGCGCGGAACGCGGAGGGCGCAGATACGCTGAACATGAGGCGCGGAGCGCTGGGACGCGAAGCACTGGGCGCTGAGTGGCGGACCGCGGAGGCACGGAACGCGAAGGCGCGGAACGCGGAAGCTGAACGCTGATCGCTGAAGCGAAACACTGACCGCGAGAACTAAACGCGACACGCTGAAAAGCTCGCGAAGATGAAGCGAAACCGCGAAGCTGCGGTGGCCTGCGGTCTCAGCGGTGCTCATCCACCGCAAGGGGTACCAGATGGGATAGGCGACCATCAGAGATCAGACCGAATGAACCAGTCGTATGCCGGGCAATAATGGAAACGAAGCAGTTCCGCACCAAGTGCCAGACGGCAGGAAACCAGAACAGATCACCATCTTCACGACACTGCATGAAACCAGAAGAGCTCACGGTCTTCGCGATTTCGCTTCATCTTCGCGACCTTTTCAGCGTGTCGCGTTTAGTTTCCGCGGTCAGCGTTTCGCTTCTGCGATCAGCGTTCAGCTTTCACGTCCCGCGCCTCCGGGCTCCGCGACTCAGCGCCCAGTGCTTCGCGCTCTGTGCCCCAGCGTTCTGCGACTCAGTGCTCCAGCGATTCGCGTTCCGCGTCTCCTGCGGCGTCGTCGCAGAAGAGCCGCACCCGATCCGAGAACTGAGAAGTTGGCGCCGAAGGCGCTCGGCGGGTCGCTAGGCAAAACTTTCCAACTCTGCGGATTTCGGATTCACCTTAAGTTTCGCTTCTACTTCAGTCAGCGGGCCGGCGCGCAGTCCGTGAAGGTCGCTTGTGAGTCATCCGACGTAAGTGGAAGTAGAAGCGGAAGTAACTCCGAGATCCGAGAACTGGGAAGTAGGCGCCCAAGGCGCCCGGCGATCAGCCACTACGCACTGAGCCCACCGGGCTGCAACAGCGTGGAGTAGCGCCGATAAAACTCCCACTCGCTCATCGAACAGCTTCGAAGCACGTCGACCAGCTCTCCGAACTGCTGGCGCACATGGCCCCAGGCGTCATCGTCGACGTCGGTGTCCTCCTGAAGTTCGTCGACGGCCTGCTCGAACTGACGCGCCACCTGTTCCATCTGTCTGGACTGTCGTCCCAGGTCTTCGACGTCCAGCGGCCGCCCGCTGAACAGCCGCTCTGTGACCCGGGCGGCCTGTTCTTCCTTTTCGAGATGCTCGAGAATCCGCCGCGTCATCTCGTCGGTTTTCTCTTCGAGCCGCCCGCGCAGCTCGGCGTCGAGGCTCGAAGTCTCTTCAATTTCTGCCATCACCTCGATGATGGCGTCCATGGCGTGTTCCACCGCCAGGTGGCTCTTCTTCATCTGGCCCAGTTCATCGTTTCCCATCGGTCGCTCCGTGCAGTCGTCGGTGAAGGGGGTGCGTACCACCAGCATGTGCACGAAGGCGGACCGATAAAGTATTTCACTGCGAAACAACCTCCTGATCTTCGCTACGCAACTGCTTCAGCCCCGCCCAGCATCGCTTCCAGATAAACCCGAACAACCAGAGCGCAAAAAACATGGCGACAATGGCCTCTCCATCGACCGTCGCCTTGCCAATCATCATCGCTACCGGTCCCACCACAAACAACACGAGGAACCCTCCCGAAATCACCAACCCCCCGATGGCGGTGAACCATCCGTAGGTCCCACGAAAGGGATCATATCGGCCCGGCCCCTCCCACGTAGCCCGACGGAACAGGATGTAGGCGTAATTTACCAATCCCACCCCTACCGTCATGGAAAAAACAGCCATCAAGACCAGCAAAACCCGCATGAACGGATCGCCTTCCCGCCAGGGCTGGTCCGCCATCATGTCGGGATCGAAGATCGATGCCAGCGCATAACCAAACCCTGAAAGCACACAGATGCTGCCGACGATCCCGAAGATCACCGCGATCACCAGCAAAATGGTGCTGCTGTTGCGATCCGATCCCTGCAGAGCCAACTCATCGTGGTGGGGTTGATCGGCTACGGTCGATTCTGTGTCGTCGGTCACAGAGCACCTCGCTAACCTGCGGGAAAACAGCTTCGACTTCGGTCAATGTATCATCTGAGCTGCGGATTCATCACCCTGGTCCACCTTCTGTTTCCCCGACCGGCGGTGGAGCCTATAATGCACCGGCGTTTTCACTTCTCCCCACCCGACGCCCCCTCTGCAGTCCCCCAGCAAGGACCGATTACCGATGACCGAACCGATCCGAAATGTTCTGGCCGCCAACCGCGGCGAAATCGCCATTCGTATCTTTCGCGCCTGTACCGAACTCGGCATTTCCACCACCGCGATCTACAGTTGGGAGGACCGGCTGTCGATCCATCGTTACAAAGCCGACCGGGCCTATCTGATCGGCGACAAGGACGATCCGATCGGCGCCTATCTGGACGGCGACGCCATCATCGAGCTGGCGCTCGCAAAGGGCGTCGATGCCATCCACCCGGGCTATGGATTCCTCAGCGAAAACGCCGAATTCGCCCAGAAGGTCATCGACGCCGGGCTGGTCTGGATCGGCCCGCCCCCGGAGGTGATGCGCCGGCTCGGCGACAAGTTGCAGGCCCGTAAAGTCGCCGACGCCGCCGGGGTTCCCACCGTCCCCGGCACCGACGAGCCCATCGAGAAGATCGACGAGGCGAAAGAAGCTGCCGGGCGCATCGGCTATCCGGTGCTGGTCAAAGCCGCCCACGGCGGCGGTGGGCGAGGGATGCGGGTGGTGGAGTCGGAAGACCAGCTCGCCGAGGCGGTGCGCGCCGCCCAGAGCGAATCGAAGGCCGCCTTCGGTTCGCCGGCGGTGTTTCTGGAGCGATATCTACAGCGGCCCCGCCACATCGAAGTCCAACTGTTGGGCGACCGCCACGGCAATCGGGTCCATCTGTTCGAACGAGACTGCTCGGTGCAGCGGCGCCTGCAGAAGCTGGTGGAGCTGGCACCGGCGCCGAACCTGGACGATGACACCCGCTCGAAACTCCATGACTACGCGCTGAGGCTGGCCGACGAGGTGGGCTATGAGAGCGCCGGCACCGTCGAATTTCTCGTCGAAGAGAACAGCGGTGACGACGAAATCTTCTTCATCGAGGTCAACACCCGCATCCAGGTCGAACACACGGTCACCGAGATGGTCACCGGCCGCGATCTAATCCAGGCGATGATCCGCATCGCCGACGGAGAACGGCTCGACGACGCGAACATCGACATCGGCGACCAGTCCGACATCGAGTGCAACGGCCAGGCCATCCAGGCCCGGGTGACCACAGAAGACCCAAAGCGCGACTTCGCCCCCGATACCGGCCGGATCATCACCTATCGCTCGGCGGCGGGCCACGGCATCCGCCTTGACGCCGGCGTCGGCGGGTCGGGCTCGATCGTCAAACCCCACTTCGACAGCATGCTGGTCAAAGTCAGCGCCTGGGGCCGAAGCATGCACGATGCTGCCCGGCGGCTGGGCAGAAGTCTCGCCGAATTCCGCATCCGCGGGGTCAAAACGAACATCCCCTTTTTGCAAAACGTGGTGCGCCATCCCGACTTTCTCGCCGGTCGCACCTACACCCGGTTCGTCGATGACACCGACGATCTGTTCATCTTCCGAAAGCGCAAAGACCGGGGTAACAAGGCATTGAAAGCACTGGGCGACATCACGGTCAACGGCCCGCCGGGTAGCAAAGAGCGGTTCGATCGACCCGATCCCCTGATCGTCCCCGAAGTCCCACGGCCCGAAGGCCCACCGAATCGGTCACCGGCCTACCAGGTGTTCCGCCAGGAAGGCGCCGAGGGGCTGTCGAAATGGATCGTCGGCCAGGATGAGCTGCTGGTCACAGACACCACCTTCCGCGACGCCCACCAGTCGTTGTTGGCCACCCGCGTTCGCACCCCGGATCTGGTCGAGATCGCCCCCTACACCGACCGGGCGCTGCCGAACATGTTTTCCTACGAGATGTGGGGCGGGGCGACCTTCGATGTCTGCATGCGGTTTTTGCAGGAAGACCCCTGGCAGCGGCTCGCCCAGTTTCGCGAGCAAATGCCCGGGGCGCTGTTGCAGATGCTTCTGCGCGGCGCCAACGCCGTGGGCTACACCAACTATCCGGACGACGTGGTGCGTGCCTTCGTCGAAGAGGCGGCCGACGCCGGCATCGACGTCTTCCGTATCTTCGATGCGCTCAACTATCTGCCGAATATGGAACTGGCGATCGAAGAGGTCGCGCGTACCGGCAAGATCGTGGAGGCTTCCATCTGCTACACCGGCGATGTCACCGACCCCAACGAGGACAAGTACACCCTCGACTACTACCGGGATCTGGCCGAAAAACTGGAGCGGCGCGGCGCCCACATCATCGCCATCAAGGACATGGCGGGGCTTCTGAAGCCCTACAGCGCAAAGGTGCTCGTCGAAGAGCTGAAATCGACAGTCGATCTGCCGATTCATCTGCACACCCACGACACCTCCGGCAACGGAGTGGCCATGCTTCTGATGGCCGCCGAAGCCGGCGTGGACATCGTCGACTGCGCCATCTCGTCGATGTCGGGGCTGACCAGCCAGCCCTCTCTTAACGCGGTGGTCAACGCTCTCGACAACAGCGAGCGCCGCCCCAGAATCGACACTGCACAACTGGAGCGGCTCGCCGAACACTGGGAGCAGCTCCGGGAGTTGTACTACCCCTTCGAGTCGGGGCTGAAAGCGTCGACCACAGATGTATACAACCACGAAATTCCCGGCGGTCAGTACTCCAATCTGCGCCCCCGGGCCATTCAGCTTGGGCTGGGCGACCGGTGGACGGAAATCAAGAAGACCTACCAGCGCGTCGACGCCGAGTTGGGCCGGCTCATCAAGGTCACCCCCACCAGCAAGGTCGTCGCCGACATGGCGATGTTTCTCGTCCAGAATGACCTGACCTTCGACGAGATCTATCAGCTCGCCGACCGCGGCGAGGATGTAGACTTCCCCCAGTCAGTCGTTGACTTTTTCGAGGGGAGGATGGGCCAGCCCTACGGCGGATTCCCCGAACAACTCCAGAAGGCAGTGCTTCGAGGACGCCAGCCCCTGGAGGGCCGCGCCGGAGAAGAGATGGAACCCTATCGGTGGGACGAAAAAAACGAAGAGCTTCAGCAACTTCTGGACCGGCCCCCCAACCGCCAGGAAGAGATCAGCTACGCGCTCTACCCGAAAGTCTTCGAGGGATTTGCACGGACCATCGATGAGTTCGGCGAGTACCAGATCTTCGACACCGTCCCGTTTCTGTACGGCATGAAACCCGGCGAGGAGACGCTGGTGGACATCGAGGAGGGCAAAACGCTGGTCATCGAACTTGTCGACATCGGCGAGCTTCGCGAAGACGGCACCCGCCGCATCCACTACAAACTCAATGGCCAGCCCCGCGACATCTCAGTGATCGACCAGTCTGCAGGCGTCGACGTCGCCGGCCGCCCCAAGGCCGACCCCGGCGAGCCGGGAGAGGTCGGAGCACCGATGCAGGGCACGGTGTTGACCATCGAGGTCAGCATGGGCGACCAGGTCAGCCGCGGCGACACCCTGCTGTCCACAGAGGCGATGAAGATGGAGACCACCATCACCGCCCCCGTAGACGGGACGATTCAGTCCGTGCCGGTTTCCCCGGGCGATGAGGTCAGCTCCGATGACCTGGTGATGGTGATCACTCCCGGCGCCGAAAGCTGAGACCGGAGAACAAAAAACCCCGGCCCCTCATGAGATTGAGGGACCGGGGTCGGTGCTACATCAGGCTGTCAGCCGGGATCATTCCTCTTCCTCGTCGATCTGTTCGATCCCTTCGCTGGCTTCATCGTCGATTTCCAGCTCCATGTCCGCCTGCTCGAAGTCCCCTTCGGCGCCGAAGTCATCATCATCGAGCTCGAAGTCGTCGTCGGACAACTCGAAGTCGTCATCATCCAACTCCATGTCCATATCCATGTCTCCGAAGCCCATGTCGAAGTCTTCGTCTTCGATTTCGTC
>SKMT01000491.1 GCA_007120915.1 Myxococcales bacterium
CGGTCGGTGGGGCGCTGAGGGGCTGAGGAGCCCGTAACTCCCGGCGCAGCAGGACCCGAGCGTCAGCCTGGATGAACACGGACCGCCCAACAGCCACGCAACGAAAGCACTGCCCAGCCTCGATGAACACGGACCGCTCAACAGCCACGCGAAAAAAGCACAACAGATGCTGACAGCTCACTCCGCCTTCATCGCTAGACTCCCACGTTGCAATACAGCACCAACGGCCACGTTTCTCCGCGCCTTCCGCGCCTGCTCCGCGTGCTCTTCCGCGCTCCGCGTCCAGCGCTCCGCGTTCACCTTTCAGCGCCCTCCGCGCCCTCCGCGCTCTCCGCGCTCTCCGCGCCCTCAGCGCTCTCCGCGCCCTCCGCGCCCTTAGCACTGCTGTGCTGAAAAAATCGGCTTCTGGTTTAGTATTGGTGATCCGGCAGTGTAGTCGATACCATGAGGACTACGTCACAACTCGACACCGAATCGGTCATACCGCAACGTCCACCGACACGCTTGTTCAGGGATTCATTCGTGAAAGCGTTCATTGCGCCATATCGACCCCTGCCGGTGCTGCTGATGGCTGTCGCCACAGCAGTTATCGTGGGAAGTCTGCTGTTTGCACCACCACAGCAGACCACTGAGGGGAACAGCCTCGATGAGAGTCCCGAAACCGATGAGGAAGCGCACCAGACATCCGAAGAAGAGCACGCCCGGCAATTTCCCGACCGGCAGAATCCGATTGTGACGGTCGATGTCAATTTCGACGGTGTGTACATCGACGATGACAAGGTGCAGTCATTCCCTGGCGACAAGGCAACTGGCCGAGAAGGGCTTTCAGACAAACCAGATGCGAAGGCTTACGAGCTGGAAAAGTGGCTCAAAGAAACTGGAATTCACAACTCCACCGGCGACGGACAATTGGGCCGATTCGACCTCGATTTTGACGACAACACCGTCCCACCGACTGCACCGCCCGCTACGATGCGGATCCGCACCGACGGACTCGTTGAACTCATCTGGTTCAAAGAGGTGCTAGCAACGCTCGGCGCGGCCGGGTTCGACTTCGCCATCCTGGAAATGCCCGACTGGTTTACCGAGGTCGTCGATGAAATGATCGAGGCCGAGTCCAATTCGTTTTTTCTGGATCTATGGCCGGACCCGGGCGAACACTTTTGTGGGTCCACAAGATTGCTCTCCGTGCCCGGCCTCGAGGCGATACACGATTCCGAATACTCAAATCGTAACTGGTTAAAAAAACGCATGTTGGGCTGTGGAGAGATCGACGGCATTACGGATGGTTGTGCCGACGATGACACGACCGACCTCGACGAACTGCGCGATGCGTTCGACACCATCTGGATGAAGGATGTGCTTCCCAAGAGGTTCCGCCCCGGGGACGGCGACGAGCCCCCTCAATTGTCGCCCGCCGATCGCCAGCGAATCCGAGGCGCCGACGATACTCCGGTCTGGCTGTATCTTGGAACAGCGATCAGATTCCACGACCAGATCAGACAGTATTTGGAGCGCAATGATCCGCATCTGTGGGTGGGACGTGGGATTTATCTTTTCGATGAACCTCGCGGGTTCCAAACGAGGGTGTGGCTACGCCGGTACCAGACACTCGACGAGTATATCGACCAGAAAGATAACAAACCGTCGATGTCAAATTGGTGAACCGTCCGACGAACATGCTCCGCGTTCAGCCCTCCGCGCCTCCGTGCCCCATCGATCGGGTGAGCTGAGCGGTCGCCTCACCCCAGCGGCCGGGCGAGTTCTCAGCGCCTTCCGCGCCTCCTCCGCGTGCTCTTCCGCGCTCCGCGTCCAGCGCTCCGCGTTCACCTTTCAGCGCCTTCCGCGCCTTCCGCGCCCTCCGCGCCACCAGCTCCCCTCAGAAGCGCACCAGCTCCCAGAGGCGCATGGCGCCGCCGTGGTGGGCGATGTCGACAATGCGCGCGCGCCGCGGCGGGGCGGATGGGGTGGAGCTGCCGGCGTTGAGGATAAGCAGGTCGTCGAAGGGGGCATAGGGGGCGGTGTACTGGTGGCGATGCCCGTGCAGCATGAGCGTAGCGCCCAGGTCGCGCGCCAGCTCCAGTACCTCGTCGGCGTCGTCCATCGGCCGCATCAGGTCGGCGTTTTGTTCGTACCAGGGCTTCGGGGGCACCGGCTGGCGGGGGTGGTGGTGCACCGCGAAGATGCGGGCGCCGTCGAAGGGTTCGGCGGTCAACCGGGCGATTTCGTCGCGCTGTGCCTTGCCGAGCCCGCCGGCGGAGTAGAAGCCCGACTCGTCGGCGGCGTCGCGCTCGCGGCGGGAGCGTTCGTCGACGGTGGGCCAGGCCATGCTGTCGGCCAGGATCATCTGAACATCTCCGACGGTTTCGACCCGCGGAAACCCGCCCCAGCGCCGTGCGACGGCGGATTCGACAGCCGGCTCTTCGACGTCGTGGTTTCCGGGCACGCCCACCACGGGCATGCTCAGCTCGTCGATGGTCTCGAACGCCCAGTCCAGCGACGCTTCGTCGCCCGGCTCCTCAACCAGATCGCCGGTGTGAACGACCACCTGAACATCGAGCCCGTCGAACGCCTCGAGCCACCGGCGCATCTGCCCGCGGCGCATCCCCGGGTTTTCGCCCTTGCCCAGATGGGTGTCGCTGATATGGCCAATGCGCACCGTATCCGCCACCTGCATCGCCGGATCGGCGCCCCGGGCGTCGCGCTCGCTTAATCCTTGGCCGACCTTCCAGTCGTAAATCCGCTCCACTCGCATCTGCTCTCTCCAGTCCGTAGTAGCTGATGCCAAATAGTAGGCGATCGCGAAGCGCTGACAAACATGACGCGCCCAGCGCTGGGCGCTCGGTGCTTGGCGCTGGGCTCTGGGTGCTTGGCGCTGGGCGCTGGGCTCTGGGTGCTTGGCGCGGAGGGCGCTGGGCGCGGAGGGCGCGGAACGCGGAGGCGCTGGGCGCGGAGGCGCTGAGCGCGGAACGCGAAGGCGCTGGGCGCGGAGGCGCTGAGCGCGGAACGCGAAGGCGCTGGGCGCGGAGGCGCTGAGCGCGGAGGCGCTGAAACGAAACGCGGACCGCGGAAACTAAACGCGAAACGCTGAAGAGCTCGCGAAGATGAAGCGAAAACGCGAAGTTGTGGTGGCCTGCGGTCTCAGATATGTGCATCTACCCACCGGGTATGTGCATCTACCCGCCGGGTATGTGCATCTACCCGCCGGGTATGAGGTAGCGACTCAAACTTTTTCCCCTGTCGGACAAGGCACACATCGGCCCAACAGCCGAAATTTTGGTGTCGTGCGAGATTTCATCTTCGTCGCAGAAGAGCCGTAGCCGGTCGACAACCGAGATCAAACGGTTCGCATCCAGCTACGAGCGACATGACCACAGAAGAGGTCGCAATCTTCGCGACTTCGCTTCATCTTCGCGAGCTCTTCAGCGTTTCGCGTTTAGTTCCCGCGGTCAGCGCTCATTTTTCGCGCTTCGCGTTTCGACCTCCGCGTTTCGCGTTCTGCGCCTCCGCGTCCCGCGCCTCCGCGTCCAGCGCCCAGCGCCCAGCGCCCAGCGCCCAGTGCCCAGCGCCCAGCACCAAGCGCCCCGAAACTGCTTACGCCCCGTCGTCCGGCCGCTTCTCGAACAGCAGTTCCATGTAGTTGCGCAGATGAATCAGGTGGTCGACCATCACTTCCGGTTGCTCGAAGACGCGGGCGGTGATGAACGCCCCTTCGGTGACCACGTTCAGCGAGTCGGCCAACGAATCGAGATCGACGGCGATGGTGGGCGAATACTGCTCGGTGATCTGTTCGAGCTTGGCGGCGACGGCGCGGCGCCAGCGCCGAAATGCGCGCTCCGGGATTGACCGGGTCTCAGTATCGAACATGCCCTGCTGGTAGATGTACGCAGCAAACAGACATCCCTCCAGGGGGTTGTGGCCGTTTTCAAACTCCTCGGCGAGCAGTCCGATAAAGATCAGCAACTGCTGGAGCGGATCGCGACTGAGTCGTTCGGCGGACTCGAGCAACTGCTGGAGAAACTGCTCATCCTGTCGAGCGTAGCGCTCAATCAGCACCCGGCCCAGCTCGCTTTTGCTGTCAAAATGGTGAAAGAAGCTGCCCTTCGTCACCCCTGCCTGCTCGACGATCATCGCCAGGGTGGTACCGGCGAAGCCATGCTCCAGGATCAGGTGCTCGGCGGCGTCAAGAAGTCGATTTTTGGAGTCGGGGTTTTGGTCGTTCATCGCATCCACGACTGTATCACAACCGCAATTGAAGACAATCTTCGGGCGCCAGAGTCGCCGGAAACGGCTGTCACCGCCGACGGCTGCCATGCTTTTTGAAGCATCTGCATGACACCCAAACCATACCCCAAGGTATGCACCAAGCTCATAACAAACACCCCGGAAAAACCATCTTTGAAGCACTTTTGCGATGCATATGTTCTTAACAACCCTTTTTCACGGAGCGCTTGAACAGCCCTAACATACCGTATAGTATCCCAACATATCGTGATACATCCGATTCAAACAGCGCTGTGCGAAAAGCCAGCAGCCCCGGGTCCACCGAACGCAAGGCGACGGGGTGTCGATTCGCCACCAACCGCACTCTTTATCAGGACAAACAGATGACATCGTTTTCACAGCTTGCCGACACGTTGAATGGACGCGTATTCACCCCCGAGCACGACGGCTATGATCAGGCACGGGCGGTATGGAACGGCACCGTCGACATCGCCCCTGCAGCCATCGCGCGTTGCCGCAACACCGAGGATGTAGTGCAGGCAGTCAACTACGCGGTACACCGGGGGTTGGATGCCTCGGTTCGCGCGGGGGGCCACAACGTCGCCGGTACGGCGCTGGTGGAAGACGGGTTGGTCATCGATGTCAGCCAGATGCGAGGGGTTCGGGTGGATACCGATCGTGGCGTGGCCCACGTGCAGGGAGGAGCGCTGCTCGCCGACGTCGACCAGGCGACGTATGAACACGGGCTGGTCACCCCCTCGGGCTTTATCTCCGACACCGGTATCGGCGGGCTGGCACTGAGAGGCGGGATGGGCCATACGATGCGCAAGTTTGGGCTGACCTGCGACAACATCGTCGGCGCCGAGCTTGTGACCTCCGACGGCACTGTGCGCAGGGTGACCGAAGAGGACACCGATCTGATGTGGGCGCTGCGCGGCGGCCCGCTGGATCTGGGCGTGGTCACGGAGTTCGAATTCCGACTTCATCCCATTGAACCTAAGGTGCGGCTCATCCTCAGTGCTTATCCCGCCGAAACGGGCGCGGAAGTGAACCGGTTCATGGCCGATCTGATGGACCGGGCTCCCCGCGAGCTGGGGCTGGTGTCGTTTTACACCACCTTTGGAGACGAAGCTGAACTTCCGGAGGCGATCCGGGGCCGCGATTGCCTGGCGATCTACGGCCTGTACAGCGGTTCCCGCGAAGAGGCGAACGAGGTGATCGCACCGCTTATCAACCACTCCGAGGCACTCGTCGATATGGGAGACTGGATGGACTATCCGGATGCACAGTCCTTTCTGGACGGCAGCTACCCCGACGGGATGCGATACTACTGGACGTCGATGTTTCTGGACGAACTCACCGACGACGCTCTCGAGATCATCGACGACTACGGCCATCGCCGCCCCACCCCCAAAACCACCCTCGACATCTGGACGATGGGAGGAGCTATTGAAGACTTCTCCCCCGACTCCTCGGCATTTCCCGGTCGCTACGCGAAGTATATGGTCGCCATCGAGGCCAACTGGCACGACAGCAGCGACGATGAAACGTGCATGAAGTGGGCCCGTGAGGTCTGCGAGCGGCTCCAGCCTTATGCTTCGGACAAGCTGTATCTGAACTTCCCCGGGACCCGACAGGAGAAAAATCGAGCCGTCGAGCAACTCGAAGCCTCGGTGCTCGACCGGCTACACGGTGTACGCGATGAGGTCGATCCCCACGGACTGTTCCAGGATTCTTCACAACTGTGAAAAACCGCAAAAAACGGACCGAGGCAG
>SKMT01000408.1 GCA_007120915.1 Myxococcales bacterium
CAAACCTCTTCCCCCTGGGGGGAAGTGACCGACCGAAGGGAGGTCGATGGGGGGCTCACACCTCCCCCCTCATCAACAACCAGTACACCACCAGAGCCACCCCAAACCCGGTAAACCAGGCCCCGTCGAACAGAAACCGCACCGACGGATGCACCAGCCCCAACAGCACCACCGCAATACCGGCGACCAGCGCCACAATCCCTTTGATGTTGAAGCCCCTGGTGTATCGATACTCTCCCTGGCTGTCGTACAGCGCATTCACGTCCAGGTTGGTGCGGCGCACCAGCCAGTAGTCGGCGATCAGAATGCCACCCACCGGCCCCAACAGCCCGGAGTAGGCGACCAGAAAGCCCGGCAGATGGTCGATCAACAGCCAGGGGAAGATCACGATGCCGATCACACCGGTGATGATCCCTCCCGTTCGAAATGAGATCCACTTCGGGAACGCATTGGCAAACGAGTTCGCCGGCGCCACCACGTTCGCCGCGATGTTCGTCGACAGCGTCGCCACCGCCAGCGCAATCATCGCCACCAGCGCCAAGATCAGTGACTCGTCACCGACGATAAGCTCCACCAACTCCACCGGGTCCCAGGCGTTTTCAATCTCCCCTTCGTCGAACACCAACACCGTCGCCGAGGTAACCACCACCGCAACGAACGAAAAGAAGACCATCGTCGTGGGCAACCCGATGGCCTGACCGATGACCTGATCTTTCTGCTTTTCGACGTACCGGGTGAAATCGGGAATGTTCAGCGACAGCGTCGCCCAGAATCCGACCATCGCCGTCACGGCCGGTAAAAACACCGCGATCAGCCAGGCAAACCCGGACACCTCCGCTTCCTGCTCGATAAGCTGCGACGACTCCTCGAGCAGAATCCCAAGGCCCCCGGTCTCCGAGATCGCCCACCACAGCAACACCAGCCCAATCCCGATCAGAAACGGCGCCGACAGGTTCTCCAGCCACCGAATCGCCTCCGTGCCGATCACCACAATCACGATGTTGATCGCCCAGAAAATCATGAAGGCAATCCACATCTGAAGCGACATCCCCACAAACTCCGCTCCACCCCCCAGATCGGCCCACCCGGACCACATCATCCCGATGATCACCGAAATCGCCGCCCCACCCACAAAGGTCTGAATCCCAAACCACCCGCAGGCCACCAGCGCACGAGCAATCGATGGGATGTGGGTGCCGAACACCCCGAATGCCGCCCGCCCAAACACCGGGAAGGGAATCCCGTATTTGGTGCCCGCATGCCCGTTCAGAATCATCGGCACCAACACCAGCACGTTGCCCACCAGCACCGCCAGCATCACCTGCCACCAGGTCATCCCCATCTCCGCGACCAACTGCCCCGCCAAAAGATAGGTCGGAATGGAGATACTCATCGCCACCCACAACGCCGCCAGGCTCCACTTACTCCAGGTGCGCTCCTCCACGGTCGCCGGCTCCAGATCGGCGTTGTGCAACACCGGATCTTGGGGAACCTCTTCGAGACGGGCAAATCTATCGTCAGCCATCCGACTCTCCTGTGGTTCAGTCTACATCCTCCCCCGACGGGTACCGGCGGGGGAGGTGGCCGCGTAGCGGTCGGAGGGGGCCCTCACTCCTCCACATACTGATCCATAATCGTCAGCCCCCGATCGATAATCTCGAACCCGTCCCTCAACTGCTCTTCGGTGATGCACAGCGGCGGATTGCACATAAAGCTGCCCCAGCGGGTGTAGGTAAACAGCCCTTCGTCGCGGAAGAACCGGTTCAAGTCATCCATCGCCTGAGAGTTGCTGTTGTAGTCGGCCATCGGATCGCCCTGGGCGTTGCGCTGCAGGTCAATCATGCCGAACAGCCCGATGTTGCGCGTCTCTTTGACCGACGGATGCTTCTGCTGCATCCGCGCCATGTGCTCGCCCATCACCGGGCCCAACTCAGCGGCATTCTCCACGTACCCCTCTTCCAGCAGCACCTCGATGCTCGCAGTCGCCGTGGCCAGCCCCAGCGCATGGGAGTTGTAGGTCAGCCCACCCCAGAAGACGTTGTCTTCGAAGTGGTCCGCAATCTCGTCGGAGATCGCCATGCATCCCAGCGGCATATAGGAGCTGGTCATCCCCTTGGCCATCGTCACGATGTCGGGCTTAATTCCGGCGTGTTCGAAGGCGAACAGTTTGCCCGTTCGGCCGAACCCGGCCATCACTTCGTCGCAGATCAGCAGAATGTCGTGGCGGTCCAGCAACTCGCGAAGCCCCTGCAGATATCCCTTCGGCGGCGGCAAAATCCCGTTGGTGCCTGTCACCGTCTCGATCATCATCGCCGCGATGGTATCGGCGCCTTCGTACATGATGATCTCTTCGAGATACTCCAGGTTGCGCTCCGTCTTCTCTTCGTCGTCGTCGCCGAATTTGTAGTTGTACGGCTCCGGATCCATCACGTGCACAACTCCAGGGGTGCCCGGCTCGTTGGGAAGCCGCCTGGGGTCGCCGGTAAGCTGCATGCACAGATTCGTCGCTCCGTGATAGCTGCGATAGCGCGTCAGAATCTTCTGTTTGCCCGTGTACATCCGGGCTGCTTTCACGGCGTTTTCGTTCGCCTCCGCCCCGCCGAGCGCAAAAAAGAAGGTGTTCAGGTTTTCCGGGGTAATATCGGCGAGCAGCTTCCCAAGTTTGGCGCGCGGCTTCGTCGCCGAGCCGGGAAACACGTAGATCAGCCCACTGTCGATGGCCTCCTTCATCGCCGCGGTGACCTTCGGGTGGTTGTGCCCGATGTTCACCGACATCAACTGGCTGTTGAAGTCCAGATACTTCTTGCCGTCCGGAGTCCAGAAGTACACCCCGTCGGCCTTCTCGACGGGCAACGGACTGACGTCACCCTGGGCGGACCAGGTGTACATCGTGTGTTCTTTGCAAAGGTCGATCATCTCCTGGGTGTCCATGACAGCTCCGTTGTATGAGTAAGTAATTTCGTTTGCGCGTCAGAAGTGCGTCTGATGCGTCGACTTGCCGGGATGTTCCACATCCTCACCGCGCTCCTTGGCCGCGGTGTACTCATTCCACGTCATCGAGTCTTTGCCGTTGTCTACCTCCACCATCTTGATGCAGTCCGGCACGGGGCAGACATACATGCACAGGTTGCACCCGATGCACTCCGCCTCGTCGATGTAGGGCACCCGTGTGCCCTCTTCGACGTGGATGCACTGGTGTGCGCCGTCGTGGCAGGCGGCTACACACTTCTGGCAGCCGATGCACAGATCCTCATCGATCTTGGCGATAATTTCGTGGTTCAGATCCAGGTTGCCCCAGTCGTCGTAGGAGGGAAGCGCCCGGCCGACCATCTCGTCGATCGTCTCAAAGCCCTTCTCGCGCATAAATCGCTCCGTGCCGTCGATCATATCGCGCACGATGCGATAGCCGTGGTGCATCACCGCCGTGCACACCTGTACGGTGCCGGCGCCCAGATGGATAAACTCCAGCGCATCGCGCCAGGTCTCCACCCCGCCAATCCCGCTGATCGGGATGTCCACCTGCCGGTCCTGCGCAAGCTGGTTGGTCATATGCAGCGCAATCGGGCGCACTGCCTGACCGCAGTACCCACCGTTGGAGCTTTTGTTCTTGACCTTCGGCTCGATTACACCCTCATCCAGATTCACCCCGATGATGCTCTTCACCGTATTGATCAGACTCAGCGCATCGGCCCCTCCCCGGGTCGCCGCCCTGCCCGGCACAGTGATGTCCGTGACGTTCGGGGTCAGCTTCACGATCACCGGCACATCACTGTACTCCATCGCCCAGCGCGTGATCTCCTCGCAGACCTTCGGCTCCTGGCCCACTGCACTTCCCATCCCCCTCTCACACATCCCGTGAGGACACCCGAAGTTCAGCTCCAGCCCGTCGGCGCCGGCGTCGATGGAGCGCTGGATGATGTCCTTCCACTCCTCCTTCGTCTCCACCATCAGGCTCACAATCACCGCGTGCTCCGGGTAGTGGCGCTTCACCTCCTCGATCTCCCGAAAGTTGTCCTCCAGCGGCCGGTCCGTGATCAACTCGATGTTGTTGAACCCGATCATCCGCCGGTCGCCATAGTCCACCGACCCGAACCGGCTCGACACGTTCACAATGGGCTGGCCCAGCGTCTTCCACACCGCCCCGCCCCACCCGGCGTCAAACGCGCGCATCACCTGCTCGCCGCTGTTCGTCGGCGGCGCCGAGGCCAGCCAGAATGGATTGGGCGATTTGATTCCGGCGAAGTCTACGGACAAGTCGGGCATGGTATCACTCCTTAAGTCGTGCGTCGTGAGTCTTGGGTCCTGTGTCTCAGGTCGAGCGTCGTGGGAGCGCGTCCTGCCAGGGGGCGCCGACCAATAACCAATAACTAATATCCACTAACCGCCACTGGGCGTGCATCATCCTCCGCTTCTGCGGGGTCGCGCCCCTGAAGCATCGCATCAATGCTGCGGGCGGCGACTTTGCCCTCTTCGACGGCGTCGACGACCTCTTTGCCGCCGCTGACGCAGTCTCCACCGGCAAAGTACTTCGCGTTGCCCGTCTGCTGGGTCTTCTCGTCGACGACCACACAGCCCCAGTCCAACTCCAGCCCCTCCACATCTTCGAACAGCTCGCCGAGTTTGGACTGGCCAATCGCCAGCACAATCATGTCGCAGGGGATGTCGAACTCGCTGCCGTCGACCACTTCCAACTCCCCGTTGTCGTTGGTGCGCGTGCGCCGACACCTCAGCGCCTCGACCTGACCGTCACCGATGATTTCGGCGGGCTGGGCGTGCCACACCCCGCGTGCGCCCTCCTTTTTGGCGCCCTCCCATTCGTGGTCATATCCGCTCATCGACGCCTCGTCGCGCCGATAGACCATCATCACGTCGTCCACATCGAGCCCGCGCATCTGGCGCACCACGTCGATGGCCGTGTTGCCACCGCCAACAACACAGACACGGTCGACACCGTCGGGAAGCTCGAAGTTGTCTTCTACTTTCAGCCGCTCGATAAACTCCACGGCGCCCCACACTCCATCCAGATCTGCACCGTCGACACCGAGCCGGTTATCCGCGCCGAGCCCGACGCCGATGAAGATGGCGTCGTATTCGTCCTCCAACTCTTCAAGGGTGACATCTTCGCCGACCTTCGTGCCGTACTCGATGTCGATCCCACCGATCTGACGGACGTACTCGACCTCGCGAAGCGACTGATCGGCCTGCAATTTGTAGGGCGCAACACCGTCGGTGTTCAGCCCGCCCGGCCGCTCTTTCGCCTCGAAAATCGTCGTCTCATGCCCGAACCGCCGAAGCCGATGGGCACAGGACAGACTCGCCGGGCCCGCCCCCACAAGCGCAACCTTCTGCCCCGTGGGCTCGCCGGCCTCGAAAAACTGGATGTTCTCTTCGAGCGCGTTGTCCGTAGCGTAGTGCTGCAACTCACCGATGCGGATCGGCTCCTCTTCCATCTCCTGGAACACGCAGGTCGACTCGCACAGCACCTCCGTCGGGCAGACCTGCCCGCAACTGTATCCCAGGATATTCGCCTCCAGAATCGCCTTCGCCGCCCCTTCCCGGTTGCCCGTAGCGATGCGCCGGATGAACTCCGGGATGTCAATCGAGGTAGGGCAACTGTCGATGCACGGCGCGTCCACGCAGTAGAGGCAGCGATTCGCCTCCACCACTGCATCGTGCTTCGTCATCAACGGCTCTTTCGGCGAAAACCGAGTCTCCAGCCGGGCTTTTGGTAGCTTCGTCGTTTCACTCATTGGTTTTCCTCAGCGCTTCAGCAGCTTGCCAATTCCCTCTTCACCCACGAACTCTCCGTCGCGCACCTGCACGTTTCCACGCACAGCCACCGCGTCACATCGCCCACGAACGGTCATCCCCTCGAAGGGATTGTAGTCGACGTTCATGTTGTGGGTGTCGGCGCTGATGGTGCCCTCGTAGTCCGGGTCGAAGACCACGATGTCGGCGTCGGCACCGGGCTGGATGGTCCCTTTGCGGGGAAACAGCC
>SKMT01000272.1 GCA_007120915.1 Myxococcales bacterium
CCACGCCGACGACGCGATTGCGCACCTCCTGCTGATCCTGTTCATCGTCGTTTTCGTCGCCGTTGTCTTCGTCTGCATCGCTGTCTTCGTCTGCATCGCTGTCTTCGTCTGCGTCGCTGTCCTGTTGGACGGGGGGTTCATCATCGGGAAGTTCATCTTCGTCCGGGATCTCTTCTTCGGCTCGCTTCTCCTCGATGTCCCCGAGTTCGGGGTGGAAAATCGGAGAGAGGGCCACGATGTACAACTCCCGGTCGTCACCGGCGCGCCAGGACCAATTCCACATGTCGATGACCGTCTCTTCTTCGTCGATCACCTGCTGGACGGTCGAGAATTGAGCGCCGAAATCATCGCCCATCTGCCGAAGCAGCCCGCTGGCGTTGGTCGCTGCCAGCCGCCCGTCGTCGCCGAGCACCAGAAGCATGTCGTGGTCCAGCGGGTGGCGTTCGCTCAGGGAGCGTTCGATGTTGCGCCGGTCGTCACCTTCATCGAACCGGGCATCGAAGGTGAACTTCATGGTGTCGAGCTGGGTGATCAGCTCGCGGCGTCGTTCGTCTTCCGGGTCCTGCTCGTAGTCGGTGATCATGATGTCGCGAATCCGGTCACGATCCGCGACTTCCTGCACCCGGTGCTTGAGTGCAAATTCATCGAGTCGGTGGGACTTTTCGATCAGCGCGCTGGAGCGTTGAAGCGAGATATCGGCATCATCGACGGACACCGGAACCAGGCTGTTCTGGACCGCAAAGACCACGAACGCAGCCTGCAGCCCGATGAGTACGAAAAACCCGAGGATAAGGACAATCCGGTACATAGTTCGACCTTCCTGATTGGAAAACGACCGCCGTGTCACCGGTAGCTCAAAGATACAGTTGTCGTGTGCCATGCCCGCTGCGGGGGCGTGGACAACTGTGAGGATACGCCCGATTGTAGGATTGATAGCAGGTGGCGGCAAGCCGTCAGGCCGTCGCCTGTGCCCGATGGTTATATTGCTCTTCGACCCACTCGACGAGTTTGGCGTAATCGCGGGCTCCCCGACTGCTGGGAGCGTACTCGAAGATCGCCTGTTGGTGGCGTGGGGCCTCTTTGAGCTTGGTGTTCACCCGGATCGGCGACAGTACTTTTTCGTGGAAATGTCCCTTCAGCGTCTTGATGGCCTCGTCGCTGATGTTGTTTCGCTGATCGTAGAAGGTGGGCAAAATCCCGAGAATGCTGATCGGGTGCAGCAGCACCTCGTTGATGTTGCGAAGCGTCTTCAGAATTTGCTTGACGCCAATGAGGCTGAGGAAGTCGCAGGAAACGGGGACAATCAGATGGTCCGCGAAGGTCAGAGCGTTCATGTTCAGCAGCGACAAACTGGGAC
Organism: Myxococcales bacterium; assembly: GCA_007120915.1. GTDB lineage: Bacteria > Myxococcota_A > Bradymonadia > Bradymonadales > Bradymonadaceae > SLJM01. Next base: position 1,358 of record SKMT01000272.1, read on the forward strand.
CACAGTCCAACAGAATGAAGTCGTAGTCTCGGTTGTCGCCGATGGCGTGTTTGAGCCGGCGGTCCCGGTTGTCGGACAGCCGCGCCAGGTAAATCTCGGCCGAGGCCAGCGAATCGTCGCCGGGCAACACGTCGAGGTTGGGACGTGCGGCGACGACGCAGTCGCTGAGTTGCTCATCTTCGATCAGCAGGTGGTACATCGACCGGTCGCCGTCAACCCCGAGGCTGACACCGACGTGGCCCTGGCTGTCGACATCGATGATCAGCACTCGATGGCCCCGGGCGGCCAGGCCGGCGCCAAGCGCGACCGTAGTGGTGGTCTTGCCGGTGCCTCCCTTCTGGTTGAGCACGGCGATGCGCATCGGGCCTTGCTGGTTGTGAACCTGGCGGTTTCGATACTGACTGACCGCCGGGCGCCGACAGTCCATCGAGCAGAAATGCACCACCTCCTCGCCGCGCTGAAGCTGCTGGTAGGCATAGCGGGGAGTAAACCGGGTGCCACAACCGTCGCAGCAGGCCTTGCCCTGCTGTTCGGTCGCCTGTCGACGGCAGTCTTTGCTGCAGTAGAACCGTGCATCCGAACCTTCATGGTCGATCTGGTAGCGAAACTTCACCAGAAACTGTTCGTCGCACACCGAGCAAGATTTCAGTGCCGAAGCCATCGTCGAACCTCCGCAGAACACATCCATATGGGATCGCCAGCGTCACCGATCAGGCAGTGGGGCTGGAGACGTGGGGCGTAGAACCTGACCAACAAACCGTTACTGCGCCGATCTGTCAACCAGGGGCAGGGCAATCGCAACCCCTAGACCAGCGCCAGAGCTACAGCCCACAGGCGCTGTGTATGATCTACCCAGAGCGGATTTTTGAAATGCGATTGCCCTGACATCGCAGGGCTCGATGGTTTCGCCACAAGTTGGTAGGCTCGTGCACGACGACTGTCCGCCGGTTATCGGCAGGGATATCAAAGTGTTTTGACCGATGGCCCCGGCGGTGTGAAACGATGTCAGGAGGTGGCAATGGACAGCGCTCACGGTACAGCACAGCAGGATTCGGCGCCGGGCGAACAGCAAGACGACGGTGAAGACCTGTTGTCGGTGCAACTGAAGCAGGAGGTGAAGCAGGCACGGCGCTGCTTCTCGGACATCGAGCGGCTCTCCCAGTTGATGGCCGGTTACCCTCCGGGCCACCCTCGCATCGAGGATGGGATCGAGAAGCTCGAATCGTCGTTTCAACAGTTTTTCGAGCTCACTGACCGGTTGACGGTGCAGGTCCATGCCCACTGGATGGATCTGTACGGTGCCGGCGAAGCGGTCTGGGAGACGGAAGCCCCCAACGATTACTGCTTCATGATCAACCGCGATGGTATCTATCTGCTGCACATCATGGCCGGTGTCACCGGCTCGGAGCTGCAGAAGTTCGTGAAGGTGCTCAACGAACTGGTCGACCAGCGCCAACTCGACCAGGATGCGGTCACCCTGATGTTTGATGCCGGGTTCAAGAACATCTTCTGGGAGGCAATTGACGAGTCACTGGCGGCGCTGGCGGGGCTGGAAAGCGACATTAAGTACCGCGACACTCCGGAAGAACAGGAGATGATTGAGGAGTTGATGGAGGGGGCCATCGATCAGGAAGAAGCCGACAAGGTCTCCGATTCGGACGGGCTGATGGAGCCCGACGAGGAGTTCGAGATTCGGATGCAGTCTCGAGCCAACCAGCACATGAAGCTGGAAGTGGGATCCCGTCAGTTTTTGGACATGAGTGAGGAGGCCCAGAAGCATCTCAAGGAGCTGAAGCGCGGGTTTCAGGAACACCGGGAGCTGGAGCATCGACAGGGTGAGGTGTTGTCGGCGGTGCTGGGGGCGAAACCACGCAGCAAGCTCAGAAAGTCCGCCGTCGCTCAGATCGGCAAGGTGATGGGAGAGTTGCTGGAGACCGACGAGCCCTGGGAGGCGCTCAACTTCTTGAAGCTCATCCACCAGTGGCGCGACAAGTTCCAGCCTCAGGTCGCCGGGGAGCTCAAAGAGGTGGTGCGAGACTGTTTTACCGAGCAGCGCATTCAGTTGATGACCAAGCAGGTGGCAAATTCGGAGCCGAAGGCACGCCGGGCGATCTTGCAGATGTTCGATGCGCTCGATCTGGTAAAGGCCGACGTCGAAGTGGTGAAGCTGCTGGCCTGGCAGCTCGACGAAGACGCGAAAGCGGATGTGGTGCGCTATATCCGCAAGCAGGCTCGTCGGGACCTGGAGTTTATCAAGCAGGCTCTGCCCGAGATTCCGGGCGAGAAGACGGGACCGCTGGTCAACATTATCAAACAGGGGATGCCGAAGACTCGGCCTATCTTGCTGGACATGCTCGACTTGCAGATGGAGCCGAGTGCAAAGGCCGAAATACTGCGTGCGCTGCATGGAACCTGGGAGGACCCAACGGAGATCCGGGACCGGCTGGTTCCACTGGTCAAATCCGGTGGCTCCCCCCAGCGAGTGGAGGCGGCGCGTAGCCTCGGCGAGGCCGCCCCTCAACACGTCTACCGGGTGCTGGAGCCGATGTTTACTCCGCAACTGACGAAACGGCCCACCGAGGAGGTGGAGGTGTTTCTGAAGGTGTTCGTCGAAGCCGGGCGTGCGAAGGCGGTGCGCAGGCTCGAGGATCTGGTGCAGTGCAAGAAGCTGGCGAACGACGAAGACGTCGAGCTGGCACAGACCATCGTTCAGTCGCTGATCAAAAGCCCCACCCCGGCGGTGATCAAGCTGTTGGAGTCGACAGCCAACAGTTGGACGGTGGCAGGGCCGGTGCGCTCAACCTGCGAGAATGTGTTGGATTTGCTGGGACATTGATGCCGGTGGTTCCGGCGTAGATACGACCCTTTTGCAACAGGACGAAGTCGATGACTGAACAACCCGCCGCTGAGATGGAATCCGCCGGCGCCGAGGGGCAGCCGCAGATGGATATGCAACAGTTCGGGCGCTTCTTCATCGGTAGCCTGTACCGGATTCTGAAGGTCGCCTCGATCTACAACGTCGATCACGCCCAGACACGGGAGGCGATCGAAGAGTTTATGCCGGAGTTCAAAAAGAGCGCACAGCAGTTGCCGGAAGGGATGATTTCGGTGACCGTGCGCGGGGAGTTGTGCAGCGTCAACGGGGAGACACTGAAGCTGCAGCGGCGCGAACAGGAGCGGCTCAATGAACTGCAGAGCATCTTTGCGTCAGCCACGATTCGGGGGTTGATCTTCGATCAGGCGATGAGCACCGAAAACCTGATGCAGTTTCTCCAACAGTTGAACACCGTCGCCGACAATCAGTCGCCCCACGAGGATATGGAGCACGTGATGGTGCCCCATATCCAGATCAACCACGGGTCGCCGGATCAGACGATCATGGAGGCGGTCGCGAAGGTGAACAAGGGGATGTATATCGCCCACATCTACACCCGGGCGCTGGTGAAGGTCAAAAAGATGCACGACCAGGTGCGCAAGGACGATGACCCGGATGTTCCCACCGGCGTGATCCGGCGGATTCTGCAGTCGGTATCGGAGTTGCTGGCTGACGAGGACTTCATGATTCTGGGACTGCTGCCGATGCGGCTGGTCCCTCCCGATGTCAGCTCCCACTCGGTGAACAGCGCGATCTACGCGATGCTGCTGGCCGATCGGCTGGGCCTTGCGAAGCAGACCGTTGCCTACGTGGGTATGGCCGCCATCTATCAGGACATCGATCGGCTGGTCGGCATTTCGGTGGGCAAACGCGACCAGGACCAGCGGCTGGACACCCATCGCCAGTTCTCAGCGAACATGCGCGACGTGGCCACCATGCTCAAACACTGCGGAGGGGACGTGGTGTCGACGCTGCGCATCCTTCTGACCTACGAACGGGGATGTGATTACGACGAGAAGGTCGCCAGGCCGTTCTACCGGCGCAAACGCCACCTGCATCTGATCAGTCGGATCATGGATATCGCCCGCACCTACGACCTGTTGATCCAGGGGCTGGAGGGATACAAGGCCCGTCGGCCGGATCTGGCAATTCAGTATGTCGAAAGCCGAGCCGGCGAAGTATTTGACCCCTATCTGGTGGACCTGCTGGTGTCGACGCTGGGGCTGTATCCGGTGGGCACGACCGTGGAGCTGACCTCCGGAGAGCAGGCGGTGGTCATTCGCACTCCGGACCCGTCCGCCGATCCGAGACGCCCGGCGGTGCGACTGCTAGACCGGGACAATCCTACGGTCATCGATCTCTCCGATGATCATTATCGCAACATCGAGATTGCACGATCCGTGGAAGTCACGGACGTGACCTCCAACCCCTCCGAGCTGTTTTTGTTGACGTGATGGCCTGCGGGGAGCGCTCAGTCCACGCTGATGACGCCGTTTTGCTTCAGGCTGATGAGTACTTCCAGGGTTTCGAGTCGAGACATCCCGCTCATGTCGAGGATGTCCTCGAGGGTGAGCATTCCGTCGATCTGGCTGATCAAAAACCCCGCCCTATGGTCCAGGTCCAGACCACCGATTTCGGCCATTGAAATCTCAAGGGTGGGGGTGGACATCAACGAGCCGATCTGCTCAGTGTACATCATTTCCAATTCGGCGCGCAGTTGGGTTTGCATCTGGAGTGCTTCTTCCGATTCCGCGTCGACCTCCAG
>SKMT01000109.1 GCA_007120915.1 Myxococcales bacterium
AGTGCGTACTTTCTGAAGCTGTTCGACGGGGAGTACGGCGAGGAGTATATGCAGGACCGGCTTCGCATCGGTCGTACTCACGAACGCATCGGGCTGGAGCCGAAGTGGTATCTGGGGGCGTATGCTCGCTACATCAATCTGCTGGTGCCCCGGCTCGCCGAGAGGTTTGATGGCGACAGCGAGGCCTTCGCCGACAACCTGTCGAGTCTGCTGAAGGTGTTCTTTCTGGACATGGGGTTTGCCATCGACACCTACGTGGAGGCGAGACGTCGTCGTGAACAGGAGCTGACCCTGCAGTTTACCACCTCGCTGGGCAGCTATGCGACCAAACTGGAGTCATCGACCAACGAGATCGCCGCGGCGATCAGCCAACAGTCGGCGTCGGCACGCCAGCAGGCGGCGGCGGTCAGCGAAGTCACCTCCACCGCCGAGGAGTTGCAGCAGACCTCCGCTCAGGCTCAGGACCACGCCCAGGAAGTGATCGAGAACTCGGAGGGCTCCGTGGCGGTGGCCCGCCGTGGCAACGAGGCGGTCGAAGACAGCGTGGAGGCGATGAAGCAGATTCGCCGGCAGGTCGAGTCGATTGCCGAAAAGATCCTCAACTTAAGCGAACAGACCCAGCAGGTCGGCGAGATTATCGAGTCGGTCTCCGAGATCGCCGAGCAGTCGAAGTTGCTGGCGTTGAACGCCTCGATTGAGGCGTCTCGTGCCGGGGAGCACGGACGAGGCTTCTCGGTCGTCGCCGACGAGATGCGCACCCTCGCCGATCAGTCCAAGGAGGCGACCCGACAGGTCCGCTCGATCCTCGGTGAGATTCAGAAGGCGACCAACAGCGCGGTCATCGCCACCGAGGAGGGCTCCAAGAAGGTCGAGAGTGGGGTCGATCTTGCCGAGGAGGCCGGAGAGACGATCCACACGCTGTCGCAGGTCACGGAAGAGGCGGCGGATGCAGCCCAACTGATCGATGCATCCTCCAATCAGCAGTCCCGGGGTATCCAGCAGGTCTCGGAGGCGATGGGCCAGATCGACGAGGCGATGCATGACTTTACCGAAGGGTTGTCCCAGACGGAGGACGCCACCGATCAGCTCCAGGAGATGATCGATGAGATGACCCGTCTCGTCGACGAATTCACGAGTTAACACCGGAGCGAGGCTCATGAAACGCAGCGGGAGTACATCACCATGACCACCGCGGAGTTTGAAGCGGAGCTGAGGGACGTGTTCGTCGAGGAGTCTCGCCAGCTCGTCGGGCGGATTGAGCGGGCCCTGATGCAACTGGAGGAGGGTACAGAGGGCGACGATCAGGATGCGATGAAGACGCTGCACCGGGCGTTGCACACGCTCAAGGGGGCGGCGGGAGCGATCGGCAGCCAGCAAGTGGTGCAGGTGTGCCACAGCCTCGAGGAGGGATTGAGCCGCTACGCCCAGGCAGAACAACGGCTCGATGATTCCGCCTTTGACGCCGCCTACGAGGCGTTGGCTCTCATCGAAGAGTGGATCGAGGGGAGCACGGACCGAAATATGGAGCAGACCCTGGGCGAGCTCGAAGAGGGGTTTGCCCCGTCAGCTCGCCCCGTCGATCAGTCGGATCGCAAGGCCCAGAGTCAGCGAGACGACGGTGAAAGCGACAATCAGGGTGATGGAGAACCGTCGCCTAACGCGCCGTCGCCATCGCCGTCGCCGAAGCAGCCCCATCACGAAGGTTCGGCTACGACACTGCGACGTGATTCGGCGGTGCGGGTGGGCATCGCGAAGCTCGATTCGTTGCAGGCGATTGCCAGCGAGCTGGTGGTGCTGAATCTGCGCCAGCGAGAAAACCACAACCGAATCGACGATATCCGCGACGGTCTTGCCGGGGCGCTGTCGTTGTGGCGCACAATGCACACCAGCCTTCGGGAGTTGTCTGACGGGCTCTCCTCGCGGCGTTGGCGGCAGATGGAACATCGGGCCTCCCAGATTGCCCTGCAGCTAAAGGAGACCTATCAGGCCAGCTATGACTACGCTCGGTGGGGGGTGGGCCAGATGGGCAGGCTCGAGAGGATATCGGAGGCGCTCGAAGAGGGAGTACAGAACATTCGGATGCAACCGTTGTCGCCGTTTTTCGAAGGGTTCGCCCGGGTGGTGCGCGATGCGGCGCGCAGCGACGACAAGCAGGTTCGGTTTCGAAGCCACGGAGGCCATATCGAGGTGGACCGTGCGGTGTTGGACAAGTTGCGTGAGCCGCTGATCCATCTGGTGCGCAACGCCGTTGCTCACGGCATCGAGGCGGAGGCCGAACGCCGGCGGACTGACAAACCGGCGGTAGGCACGGTGCGAATGCGCGCCCGGGCGGTCGGCGAGCAGGTTGAACTGTCGGTCGATGACGATGGAGCCGGTATTGACACCGACGCCATCGAGCAGCGGGCGGTGCAGATGGGGCTGTTCCCGTCGATGGAGGCGGCTAGAAACCGACCGCTGGTCGAGCTGCTGACCCATCCGGGGTTGAGTACCCGGGAGAAGACCGACACCGTTGCCGGGCGCGGGTTGGGCCTGGAGGTGGTGGACGCGGCGGTCGCCGAGCTGGGGGGCACGCTGCGCGTGGAGACCACCCCGGGGCAGGGCACGCGGTTTCGCCTGACCATCCCCACCAGCATCACCACCTCCGAGGGGCTGATCGTGGAGGCGGGGGCGTTTCGGTTGGGTATTCAGTTGGACGCCGTCGATCGGGTGGTGCGCATCGACAGCGAGCAGCTTCAGTGCATCGATGACCAGCAGGTGATCTATCACGACGAGCGCCCCATCACGGTCCGACCTCTCGCAGAGCTTCTGGGAGTGGGCCAGATGGCTCCGGATCTTGAGGAGGGTACCCACCAGGCATTGGTGTTGCGTCACAACGACCGACGCCTGGCAGTGGTGGTGGACGCGGTGCCGGGGCAGATGCCGATGGTCGTCAAGCCGATGGGGCCGCAGTTCGACGAGGTCCATCATCTGGCGGGAGGGGCGATCCAGGCAGACGGTTCGATTCTACCGGTTGTCGAACACCGGGCGTTGTTTCGCGTCGCCGCAGGCCAGAAGAGCCTGTTGGCCGGCGCCGGCGGAGCGTTGCGCTGGCAAAGCGAGCAGCCGCGGCGAGAGGAGGCCAACGAAGTCGGCTCGGCGACGGTGCTGGTCGTCGACGACTCGATCACCACTCGCACCCTGGAGCGTAACATTCTGGAGGCGGCGGGCCACCAGGTCGTCGCAGCGAAGGATGGCGCGGAGGCGCTGGAGATTTTGCGCGATCGGGCTGTCGGCGACGGCATCGACCTGATCGTCACCGATCTGGAGATGCCTCGGGTCGACGGATTTGAGCTGTGCCGGGCGGTGCGCGACAGCCCCGACTTCGATCTACCGGTGATCGTGGTGACTTCTCGAGGAGAGCACAGCGAAGTTCAACGGGGGCTGAAGGCGGGAGCTGACGCCTACATTGTGAAGGGGAATTTCGAACAAGATCACTTCATGGCTACGGTAAACCGTTTTGTGCGCTAAACGATCGAAGAAGGATCAACGGCTGCGGGTGTTGCTGGTGGAGGACTGTAAGACGACCCGTCGCTACATCGAAAAGGTACTTCAGGGGTATCAAAACATCGAACTGTTGCCGTCGGCGACGGACGGGCTGGAGGCGATTCACCGGGCGGTGGAGTTGGCCCCGGACGTGATCCTCAGCGATCTGCAACTGCCACGGGTCGACGGGGTGGAGGCGATCGCGACGATCATGGCCGAGAAGCCATGTCCCATCGTGGTGTTGTCCGGAGAGTTGAGCCGCCGGGACAATGACATGACCTTCGAGGCGTTAAACGCCGGGGCGGTAAAGGTGATCGCGAAGCCCCGGGGGCTGGCCCAGGGGGCGCGCGACAGCTTTGCGGATCAACTGGTGGATACGCTGCGGTTGATGTCGCAGGTCCAGGTGGTCACCGGTCGGTCTCCTGCGGCCCGGGGGCTGGCTGCGTCCTCGGAGGTGGTGCAGCAACGACCGGAGGTGGACTCCCGGCAGATCGAGGCGATCGCGGTGGGGGCGTCGACGGGAGGGCCGGCAGCGATCTACGAGATTTTGTCGGCTCTGGAGGCTCCGCTGCCGGTTCCGATGTTCATCGCCCAGCATATCACGGAGGGGTTTGAGCACGGTCTGTGCCGCTGGTTGCGCACCACCGGGCATCGGGTCGAGATTCCCCTGCCCGGCGACCGGATCGAGCAGCAGACGGTGTATCTGTCACCGGCAAATGCCAGCATGGTCATCGGTCCCAACAACATCGAGATCGACCCGCCGGTGGGCAACGAGATTACTCCCAACATCAACCGCCTGTTTCGGTCGCTGGCACAGTTTTGCCGCCATCGAAGCGTGGGGGTACTTCTGACCGGTATGGGCAGTGATGGTGCTGCCGGACTGGGTCAGATCTACACCACCGGTGGCTGGACCATCGCGCAGGCTCGCAGCGAGGCGGTCATCGACAGCATGCCAGCGGCTGCTATCGAAACCGGTGTGGTGCACGAAGAGATGAAGCTGGCCTCGATCGTCACACGTATTCAGCGCCTTACGGCTTCCGGAGAATGACCATGAAAGTCCTTGCCATCGACGACAGCCGCACGGTCCGCCTGTTCGTGGAGATGACGCTGCGCGAAGCGGGCTACGAGGTGGAGACCATCGCCGATCTCGCCGAGTACACCCCCTCTGAGGATACCCCGCCGGATCTGGTACTGGTCGATGTAAATATGAACGAGTTTCTCGGCACCGATCTGGTGGCCCATATCCGTCAGAACTGGCCCGGCGCCCCCCGTGTGTTGCTGTATTCTGAGCTGCCGGAATCGGAGCTGCAGCAGCGTGCCGACAACTGTGGTGCCGACGGCTACATCTGTAAAAGCGACGGCTATGACGGGCTGGTCGAAAGTGTTCGAAGAAGCGCCGAGCTTGTCTGAGTGGTTGGTGGGGGCTGGGCGCTGGGTGCTGGGCGCTGGGCTCTGGGTGCTGGGTGCTGGGCGCTGGGCGCTGGGCGCTGGGTGCTGGGCTCTGGGTGCTGGGCTCTGGGCACTGGGTGCTGGGCTCTGGGCTCTGGCTCTGGGTGCTGGGTGGTGGGTGTTTGGTTAGAGCCAGAGGCGGGTCCAGATGCCGAGTCGGGTGGTGTAGCCGACGAGTCCGTGGCGGATGTGTTGGTCGTCGTCGATGATGTAGATGGTGGGAAAGGAGCTGACGTTGAAGGCGGCGGCCGTCGCATCGGTGCCCAGGTAGACCGGAAAGTCGATCTCCTCGTCATCGACGAATTCTTCGATTTCGGCGGGACTGTCGTAGTGTAGAGCGACGCTGATGACGTTCAGATCGTCGTTGTCGGGGTCGTGCAGCCTGCTGATGGCGCCGGATTGCAGATCGCAGGCGCTGCACCAGGTCGTCCAGAAGTAGACGACGGTGCGTCGGGCATCCAGATCTTCGAGATCGAGGGTGGAGCCGTCGAGCCCCTGGACTTGCACCGGGGGAAGCGGGTCGTCGCCGCTTAACAGGTGGCGGGACTGAAATGCCGAGATCGCCAGGACGACGGCGACGACGATGGCGATGTCCATCGCCCAGCGCGTCGAGCGCTTTGCGCGAAGCCGCTGCCACAGCGAAGGGGCGGCGTCGTCGGGGGATTCGGTGGTTTCGGTTTCGGTTGTTTTCGGTTCGTCACTCATAGGCGCACTATAGCGTAACAACGTCGGCTGTCATCCGGGCATTCCACCCGTTGTATGGTTCGGCAATCCCGAGCCCGACATCGAGCCCGACCCCGAGCCCGACCCCGAGCCCGAGCCCGAGCCCGAGCCTGACCCCGAGACCGACCCCGAGATCGAGCCCGAGCCCGAGACCGACCCCGAGCCCGACCCCGACCCCGAGCCCGACCCCGAGCCCGACCCCGAGCCCGAGACCGAGACCGAGACCGAGACCGACCCCGAGCCCGACCCCGAGCCCGACCCCGAGCCCGACCCCGAGCCCGACCCCGAGCCCGACCCCGAG
>SKMT01000116.1 GCA_007120915.1 Myxococcales bacterium
CCAGCTTTCCAAACTGGTTGTCACCCCAGCAGATCAACTCATCGTTCTGCCGGTCCACAACACAACTGTGCGCTCCACCGGCGGATATCCATGAACCGGACGCGCCGTACACATCGGTTGCAATCGCCGCGTTGTCCGTGCTGTTGTCGCCGAGTTGTCCGTCATCGTTTCGTCCCCAGCACTTCAGGTCGTCGCTGCCGGTGACCACACAGGTATGATGATTCAACGTGGTGATCATCTGGGCCGCACTCCCACCCACCACTGTCCGGGGTGACGACGACGCCTCCGGTCGGTTGTCATCACCCAGTTGCCCGTCGTCGTTCGCCCCCCAGCAGCGCACCGCCCGGGAAGGACGGATCCCACAGGTATGCTCACGGCCGGCGGCAACGTCGACGAAGTCATCGCCCGCAGTGCATCGATTCGACGCCAGACAAAACGCGTCGGCATCGCATCCACCACAGTCATACACCTCGCCTCCAAACACTACCTCTCCACACTCGGCATCGAGCTGATCACAGACCTCCGGGCACTCCCCGTCGTTGCACTCCCCCAGAGCACACCCGCCGCAGTCTGCATCCTGCCCGTGCAGGTTCACCTCTCCACACTCGGTGCCCGTCTCCTCACAGGCATCGACACACTCATCGTCGATACACACCTCATCGGAAGAACACTCCTCGCAAGGATCGAACACATCTGCATCCGCATCGGCGTCGACACCCACATCCGGATCATCGCCACTGTTGCCTGTCGTCTCTTCAGGCTCCGAGACCGCACAACCCACCAGCACCAGGGCCGCAACAATCATCCACAATGGAAATTGATGCTGCACTGAGGACCTCTGCCTGGCCTGTGTCGTGAAATGTTCCGAACTGTTTCGCTCTGGTCAGTAGAACGGATCACCGCAGAAAATGCAATATTTCTGACCCTCTCCCCAACCGGCACATTTCGTTGATATAACTGGAATTGAGCACAATATACGGGACCAGCCCGATGAAGAAATTCGACCCTTCCACGAAAAATCGACCCTCAAATCGTCGATAATAGATCTGGAGGGGTACGATAGATGTGCCAAAACAGAGGTCAGCAGTTCGATATGGTCCTGTGCATCCGGAGCCAGAGCACCGGCACCCACCGGTCGGGATTCGGCGGGATCCTCATGATGCTCATGAGCTGCCAACAGCGTCGAGCACCCCGGAGATCTTCTGTAAATCTGGACAGCCCCCGGGCCCCCGACCTATTCTCCCGGCGACTCTTCTCTGCCGGGCCCTATGCCGACATGACCAAACCACCTGCCACCGACGAACCTCCCACGGTTCTCAAGCCCAACCCCAGCCGCCCGATGGCCAACTGGCGATGGTTCATCGCCGTATTCGCCATCGCTCTGGCCGCTCTGGCGATGTTCTCCGCCGATCATCTGCTCGACCAGAGCACCGATCCGCACTTCGTGTATCTGGCGAACACCTACAACTCCATGCTCGCCGCGCCGTTTAGCGACGACGCCGCCGAACGCCGCGAAGACAAACATCCCTTCGAGCTGGACCGAGAACCGCCGCATCGCAACGACTGGGCAAGCTGGTGGGAAATCGAAACCACCGACGGCGAACAACTCCGCGGCAACTGGCAGGACCAGGTCGGCCACGGCCCGTTTCGATTACTCGGCGACAACGCCGTAGTGCACCTGGAGCGACGCGACGTTCAAACCTCTGAACGCCGCTACTTCGTCTCCTTTCCCCCGGCGCCGGCCTGGTTGATGATGCCGCTGGCCGCGGTGGAGGGCTATGACGTCAACGATGTCTGGTTCACCCTGCTGTTTGCGGCGCTGAGCATCATGCTGATGTTCTTGCTTCTAGAGCGGCTCGCCGCCGGCGGGATCACCGATCGCAGCCGACGTGACAACCTGTGGCTGACCGGACTGTTCGGGTTCGGCACTGTTTTTCTGTGGTGCTCCATTCTGGGCCAGGTCTGGTTTACCGCTCTGGTGATGGGAGTGGTCTTCACCCTTCTGTATCTGCTCTGTGCCATCGACGCCCGCTATCCCTTTGCGGCGGGCTGCTTTCTGGCGCTGGCCTTCTCCACACGCACACCGCTGTTGTTTTCGGCGATCCTCTTCTTCGCCTTCGTCTTTTTCCCCGGCGGCAGATGGCTCGGTACATCCCCAGAGCGGCTGAAGTGGGCGGGCAAGAAGCTGTTCTGGTTCTGTCTGCCCTGCATTGTGGTCGGGCTGTCATTGCTGTGGATGAACCACATTCGTTTCAACGACTTCACCGAGTTCGGCCACACGTTTCTTGCCGGTGGCATGCGCGGAGACATCCAGCAGTGGGGGTTGTTTCACTTCAACTTCCTCAGCGAAAATCTGACCGCCGCCTTCGCGCTGGTCCCCGCGATCCAACACGAATACCCCTACATTCAGATCTCCCGCCACGGGATGAGCCTCTTTTTGACCACCCCTGCATTTCTGTATCTGCTGTGGCCGCGCGACCGCCAAACAGACCCCCAGAAGTTCGTCTATCGGCTCCTCTGGGCGAGCGTCGCCGTCATCGCCATCCCTGCATTTTTCTACCACAACACCGGCTTCGAGCAGTTCGGCTTTCGCTTCAGCCTCGACTACACCCCCTATCTAATCGTGCTGCTGGCGCTGGGCCACCGCCAGATCAACTGGCTGTTCAAAACGGCCATCCTCGCCGGGTTCGCCGTCAACGCCTTCGGTGCCGTCACCTTCAAACGAATGCCGGAGTTCTACTTCAGTGATTTCTTCGTGTGAGCCACGCACCGATGACATTCTCAGCTGCGAACAGCGGGAGCTGAAATCAAATTTGTTTTTCGTTCTCGGTTCGGTTACCAATGCCCGCTCCGGAACGGAATCTACCCCTCAGGGGGGTGGTTTGTCCCGGCTCTCAGTGTTGAATCGCAATCTACATCGGAGGCCTACCCAATGAGTACCACCCTGTATCGACTCTGTATCGCCATCGTCTGCACCAGCTTTGCGTTGGGTGTTGGCTGTGTCGTCGAAGATCCGGAACAAAACCAACAAGAGAACGCCGACAACGACAACACCGTCGCCAACGACACGGAGTTCGACTGTTCCTCCACCGGTGAAGTCTCGGAGAACATCACCGAGGACACCACGTTTAGCCCCGAAGACAACGACTGCCTGATCGTCACCTCGACGATCCGCGTCGACGACGGAGCGCTTCTGACCATCGAACCGGGCGTGGTCCTCCAATTCGAGCAGGAGACCGGAATCAACGTGCGCGAAGGACGCATGAGCGCCGCCGGCACCGCCAGCGATCCCATCATCTTTACCGGCACCAACGAACAGCCCGGCTGGTGGATGGGCATCCAGTTCCGCAACACCCGAAGCCAGGACAACCAACTCGAACACGCCATCGTCGAATACGGCGGCGGCGACTCCTTCAGCCGATCCGACGGACCGGCGAATCTGGTGCTCAACTCCGCGAGCGGAGACGCCGAAGTTGCCGTCGACAATACGGTGTTGCAGCACAGTGGATCCGCCGGGCTGCTCGCCGAAGACGACACCACCCTCTACTCCTTCGAAGACAACACTCTTTCCAACAATGACATACCGGCCATCGTCGACACCGAGCATCTCGGCATGCTCAGCAACTCCAGCTCCTTCGAGGGCAACGACAGAGACTATGTCCATGTAGCTGGCAGCAATCTGGGCGGCGGCGACCACACCTGGCAGGCGCTGGATGTTCCCTATCGAATCGCCAGCACCATCGAGCTTCGTGGCAGCACCCACGTCGACATCGAAGCAGGAGCAACCTTTGAGTTTGAAGACAACACCGGCCTGAGCGCCCGCGAAGGAACCCTCAACATCGAAGGTGCCGAGGATGACGAAGTCCTCTTTACCGCTACCGAAGAACAGAACGGATGGTGGAAAGGCATCCAGTATCGAGACACCCGCAGCCACAACAATCAAGTCGACCACGCCATCATCGAATACGCCGGCGGCGACGAGTTCTCCCGCGCCAGCGGATCGGCCGGCCTGTTGCTCAACACCGCCTCCGGTGACCCGGAAGCCGGTATCAACAACACCACCATCCGCCACAGCGGATCCGTGGGGCTGTTTGTCGAAGAGGACTCCGTGCTGTCGTCGTTCCAGAACAACACACTGACCGAAAACGACGACGGACCGGCCCGAATCCGCCCTCAGGAGCTGGGCATGATCGACGATTCCTCCTCCTATGATGGCAACGGCGAAGATTATCTCTGGGTCCCCGGCGGTTCGCTGAATTCCGATGACCACACCTGGTCGAACATCGGCATCCCCTACGCCGTCACCGGTGAGATCGGTATTCGGAACAACGCCCACGTCGATGTCGACCCTGGAGCCGCCTTCGCCTTCGACGAACACGCCGGCATTAACGTGCGGGAAGGTACCTTCAGCGCCGTCGGCACCGATGACGACACCATCACCTTCGAGCAGTTGGACGAAGATCTGAGCGCCTACTGGGCAGGTATCCAGTATCGCGACACCCGAAGCGTCAACAACCGGCTCGAACATGTACTGATTCGCGGCGGTGGCAGCGAAGAATTCGGTCGCGCCTCCGGTCCCGCCGGGCTGGTCTTCAACACCGCCAGCGGCGACCCCGAAGCGGCACTGGCCGATGTCGAAATCACCGACTATCCCTCCAACGCCGCCGTCATGTTCGAAGACGGCTCCAGCCTCTCGGAGTGTTCCGGGATGAGCGGGTTCGGCGCCGATGATGTCTCCGGTGGTGGCGCCGCCGACTTCATCGACGCCTGCGGGCTGTAACATTCGCCCCATCTTCGTTTACAATGACCGCCCGGTGTGCCATCCCACGGCACACCGGGCGGTCGACTATCAGCCCCCAGCACCCAGACCCCAGCACCCAGCACCCAGAGCCCAGCACCCAGAGCCCAACACCCAGAGCCCAACACCCAGCACCCAGAGCCTAGAGCCCAGAGCCGATGAAGATCCCCAAACTGCTCAAGCCGCCGAAGCCCCGGGAACTCACCCCCGCCGAAGCGGCCGCCAAAGAGCGCAACGACGAAAAACTGTTCGAGTCCTACCCCCACGGCACCCTGGCGCTGATGGCCGCCGGCTGCGGATTTATCGCCGTGGTCACCCTCTCCATCGAGCTTGCCACCGCCAGCACCCACGCGATGGCACTAGAGATTCCGGTGCGCTATCTGAGCCTCCCCCTGGGCGTTGGCACCATGATCCTGGCCGGGCTGGTCGCCCGAATAAGCTGGAAGTACGCCGCACCAGCCCTGATTTTCGGCGCCATCTACTGGATCGGCTGCACCGGCGGCCTGTTCCTCTAACCACCACCCAGAGCCCAGTACCCAGAGCCCAGCACCTCACCGAACACCCACCACCCAACACCCATCACCGGTCATGATCGACGAGATCACCAACCGCCTGTGGTCCGCCCAGTTCAAAGGCGAACCCTGCGCTCCCCCCTCCGAGCACTATCCCAAACTGGACGTGCAGACGGCCTACGCCGTCCAGGATCGGCTCATGAGCCGCCGCCGACGACAGGGACTGCACGGCGGAACCACGCAGGCGGTGGGCCGCAAGATCGGGTTGACCAGCCGCGCGATTCAGGAGTGGCTGGGCGTAAGCGAGCCCGACTTCGGCGTGCTGCTCGACGACATGATCGTCGCCGACGGCGCCAGCGCACCCACGGATGTGTTGATGCAGCCGCGCATCGAAGCCGAAGTCGCCTTCGTGCTCTCCGGCGGCCTCTCCGGTCCCGGTGTCACCACCGCCGATGTCATCCGCGCCACCGACCACATCCTGCCTGCTCTCGAGATCATCGACTCTCGCATCGCCGACTGGAACATCACCTACGAAGATACCATCGCCGACAACGCCTCCAGCGGGCTGTTTGTGCTGGGCAACCACCCCCGGCGGCTCGACGACGTCGATCTGCGCCTGGCCGGAATGAAGATGACCAAGAACGGACGCGTCGTCTCCACCGGCGCCGGTGCCGCCTGTCTGGA
>SKMT01000697.1 GCA_007120915.1 Myxococcales bacterium
GACGGACGATGGGTCTGCGCATCGACCAGGTCATCGGCTCTCGCACGGTATACCAGGATGAACTGCATGAAGAAGAGACCGAAAAGAAGCTGCCCTTCGTCAGCCACATCACCGACGATGTGCTCAATCTCATCGATCTGAACCGGCTGTTCCGCCACCTCGACACCTCCGCGAGGTAAGCGGACCGGTCTGTCGCAATGGTCACCGTTGCGGTTCTCGAACACCGAGTGAATTGTCCATGGTTTCTGACGACGAAATACTGGCTGTGTTCCACGACGAGGTGGGCGAACAGTTGGAGACACTCGCCAGCATGCTCGATGCCTCCCCCTCCGAATGGGACGTACGCGTCGCCTTCCGGGTCTGCCACAACATGAAGGGGTCGGCCCGGATGGTGGGGGCGAAGTCGGTGGCCAGACTCACCCACATTCTCGAGGAGCTCTTCTCGTCACTTCGCGCCGGCCAACCGCTGGACGACCACATCGTCGAGCTCGCCCGCAAAGGAGCGCAGCTTCTGGAGGGGCAGTTCACCGATTCCGACGACTCCGGCGAGGAAGCCATCGACGGCTACGAAGCGGATGTCGCCGCCGCCATCGATCGACCTGCCGAAGAGCCTCACACGGAGGCTGAGTTTCGCGATGACGCCGAACCGCAGGACCCCAATCCGCCCCCTGCCGATCAACCGGGCACCGACCTCGCCGATGAACCCGGCGATTCCGACGGGGCCGACCACTGTTCGGACCCCGATGACACCACCGTTGAGACTCCACAGCAGTCCGCTGCTGGCGCAGACTCGGCGGTGGCTACCGGAGAGACGGTGCGGGTGTCGACGCAACGCCTCGATCGGCTCATGGGCCTCGCCACCGAGCTGTCGACCAGCGGCCGCACCACCCACCGCCAGTCCAAACTGATCCGTCAACTGCTGCAGACGGTCCATCAGTTGGGCGATGAGTACCCCTGGCTTCGCAAAGACGAACAGTTTCGCTCCGTGCTCGACACGGGCCGAACCCTGCGGCGCAGCATCTCCCAGAGTCAGGACCGGCAAAACAAGTTCTCCCGGGAGTTGCGCGAGATCGCCCGCCAACTCCGGATGGTCCCCCTGCAGAGTCTCTCCACCGTCTTCTCCCGGGTCGTCCGCCAGGCCTGCCGAGTCACCGGAAAACAGGCTGAGTTTCGCCTCGAGGGCGGCCACACCGAACTCGACCGCGGGGTCCTCGACGCCATCCGTGATCCCGTCATCCACCTGCTCAGAAACGCCGTCGCCCACGGCATCGAAGAGCCCGAAGTGCGTCGTCAGCGCGACAAACCACAGCAGGGACGCATCCTGCTCAGCGCCCGCTCCGTAGGGACCTGGGTGGAGCTGGAGGTCAGCGATGACGGCGCCGGGCTGGACCTGGAGGCGATCCGCCAGCGCGTCGTCGACCGGGAGTTGATGTCTCCCAAGCAGGCCCGAAGCGCCGACGATGACCAACTTCAGCAGATGCTGTTCACCCCCGGGTTTTCGGCCACCGAAGAGGTCTCCGAGATCTCGGGGCGCGGAGTCGGCCTCGATGTCGTCGAAAACAACCTCTCCCAGCTCGGCGGCAAGGTATCGGTGGACAATCGGCCGGGACGGGGCGCTTCGTTCGTGCTCCATGTGCCGCTGACGCAGTTGACCTCCAAGCTGCTGCATCTGCGCCTGGGCGACCACAGCCTGCTGGTGCCGATGTCCGACGTCGTCACCACCGCCCGGCTGGCCAACGACGAGTTGCGCATGGCCGACGGCCAGCAGGTGGCGTTCGTGGCCGGAGAACCGGTGCCGGTGACCAGCCTGGAGACGGTCATCGACGTGTCGTCGCCGGGCCAGGACATCCGCCCCGCCGTGCTGCTGGCCACCGAAAACCGCCGCCGCCTCTTTCTGGTCGATCAGGTCATCGGCGAGGAGAGCATTCTGATCCAGTCGCTGCACTGGAACCTGCGCGACCTCGAGCCCTATGCCGGCTGCGCGGTGCTCGCCGACGGCGACGTGGCACTGGTGTTGGACGTGCAGGTGCTCTTGGGTGAGCTGTCGGGCACCGTCGACTCCGACTGGATCCGCGGGGTCCGCGATCAGGCCCGACAGCGCCGCATCCTCGTCGTCGACGACTCGGTGACCAGCCGCACGCTGATCGAAAATATTCTCTCCTCCGCCGGCTACGACGTCACCGTCGCCGTCGACGGAATTCAGGCCATCGACCAGACCCGACAGCAGCGCTTTGATCTGGTGATCACCGACGTGGAGATGCCCCGGCTCGACGGGTTCGGACTCGTCAAGAAACTGCGCTCCCAGGAGACCACCGGCGATCTGCCGATCATCATGGTCACCAGCCTGGGACAACAAAAGCAGAAGCAGAAGGCCGCCCGCCTCGGCGCCGACGAATACGTCGTCAAAGGTGCCTTCGATCAGGACCAACTTCTGGGAGCGGTGTCACGACTTCTCTGAGTTGACAACCAACCGTCAGGCCCCTGTCGAACACCGCGACTTCGACACCGGTGACTGACCACGAACTGTGAGCGACCCATGACAATACAAGTGTTCATCGTTGATGACTCCATGGTCAGCCGACTGATGCTACGCAAGCTGGTGGAACTGGAAGACCAATTCACCGTCGTCGGTGAAGCCAGCGACGGCCAGGAGGCCATCGATAAGATCCCCCGGCAGGAAGTCGATATCGTTCTGATGGATCTGATGATGCCCGTGATGGACGGGCTCGACGCCACCCGGTGGCTGATGCAGAACAACCCCACTCCGATCCTGCTCGTCTCCGATCTGGTGGGGCGGGATGCGGAGCTGAACTTCCGAGCCGTCGACGCCGGCGCCCTGGACGTGGTGCGAAAACCATCGGCGGAGGATATGGACGACCCCCGGGTGGTCTCCCGGTTCCACCGCATGATCCGGGTGCTGTCCGATGTGCCGTTGATCACCCGCCGACGAAAACCCGTCGACACCCCTCACGTGCCCGATGCCGTCGGGCTCGACGAAGAGACCAGCGCCGGGGACACCGGCGTGGGACCGGTCTCACTGGTCGTCATCGGCGCCTCCACCGGCGGGCCCACCGCCCTGGCCTCGCTGCTTCAGGGGCTGGATGGACCGCCGGACTGGCCGCTGGTGATCGTGCAGCATATCACCCGTGATTTCGCCCCGGGCATGACCAAATGGCTCCAGAATATCTCGGGGTTAGACATCCACCTGGTTCGCGAGCGCACCCCGCTGAAAAGCGGCTCGGTCTACGTGGCGCCCGACTCCGCTGACCTGGTGCTCAACTCCGGGCGGCTCGACCTGATCAACGATGACGAGACTCAGCGCCGACGTTCCTACCCTTCCATCGACGTCACCCTCAAATCGATCACCAACAGCCCCATAGCCTCCGAAGCGCTGGCGATTCTGCTGACGGGGATGGGCTCCGACGGCGCCTCGGCGCTGAAATCGGTGCGCGAGCGCGGGGGCTGGACCGTCGCCCAGGACCGCGAATCCAGTGCCGTCTGGGGGATCCCCCGGGTCGCCGATGAACTCGGCGCCGCCCGCCAGGTTCTGTCGCTCGACGCCATCGGTGAACTGCTCAACTCCGTGCCCGGCACCGGGCGCTTTGACTCCTGATAACCCCGTAACTGCTCTCTTTGCACCCCACAGGGAAACCAATGAAGAATCTGAGCATCAACAAGAAGCTGCTGACCATGCTGATCGTCCCCCTGGCGGCACTGCTGTTCTTCGCCGGAATCAGCATCAACGAGCGGATGACGATGGCCGATGACATGGCTGAGCTCGAAGAGCTGTCAGAACTGGCGGCGGTGACCAATCAACTGGTCCATCAACTGCAGCGCGAACGAGGCAACTCCGCCGGGTTCGTCGCCAGCGGGGGCGAAGACTTCTCCGAGGAGTTGCTCAGCCAGCAGTCCGCCACGGACAGCGCCCTCGCCGACTTTGAAGAGCTCGCCGAACGGCTTGCGTTGGACGAACAGTCTCCGGAGTTCGAAGAGAGCTTCCAGGAGGCGTCCCGTTCGCTCGCCCAACTGTCCAACCAGCGCGACGCCATCGCAAACCTGCAGGTAACCATCGACGACGCCATCGACTACTACACCGGGCTGAACCACAACCTCATCGCTCTGGTCTCGGCGACCTTCGCCAACCTCAACGACGCCGAGCTGGCCGACCGCTTCGCCGCCTATGTCCCGCTGATGCTTCAAAAAGAGTACGCCGGGATTGAGCGCGCAACGCTCAACGCCGCATTTGCCGCTGATAACTTCGCCGATGAACAGCACTACCAGGACTTTCTGAACGTGCTCGCCCGCCAGGAGGGCTACCAGGCTCTGTTCGAGATGTCGGCCCGCCAGGCGGACCGGGAGATGGCCCAGAACACCGTCGGTGTCGGCGATCACGTCCAACTGCGCGACATCGCGCTTCAACAGGGGATGGACGGGGAGTTCGGAGTCAGCGCCAGCAACTGGTTTGAGGCGTCCACCGACCACATCGACCGACTCGGGGATGTGGAGGCACAACTGACCGACTCCATCCTCGACACCGCCGGGGAACTGCGCGCCGGCGCCCAGAATGCGCTGTACATATTTTTGATCGCCACCCTGCTGACCGTGGTCATCGCCATCGGCGCCACTCAGTGGATCGGACGCAGCATCGCCAACCCCCTGCAGGATACCAGCGAATCCGCCCAGCAGTTGGCCCAGGAACTGGTGGCCACCGCCAGCCAGCAAAACGCCTCGGTCTCCGAGACCGCCACCGCCGTCAGCCAGACCTCCACCACCGTCGATGAGCTGCGCCAGACCTCAGAGGTCGCCTCCCGGCGCTCCAACTCGGTGCGCAACAAATCCGAGCAGAGCGTCGAGGCCGCCGAAGACGCCCTCGACTCCATCTCCGAAGGCATGGAGGCGATGAATCAGATCCGCGATGAGGTCGAAGACATCGCCGAAAACATCCTCGAACTGAGCGAAAAGAACATCCAGATCGGCGAGATCGTCGAAAGCGTCAGTGCCATCGCCGAACAGTCCAACCTGCTGGCGGTTAACGCCTCCATCGAGGCCGCCCAGGCCGGGGAACACGGCAAGGGATTCTCGGTGGTCGCCTCCGAAGTCAAAGCCCTGGCCGAACAGTCCAAGGAGGCGACTACCCAGATCCGGTCCATCCTCACCGAAATTCAGAAGTCTTCCAACGCCGCGGTCATGGTCACCGAGCAGGGCACCAAGCGTGTCGAGGAAAGCGGCGCGTTAATCGAAAATCTCGGCAGCACCGTGAGCTCCTTGAACACCACCATCGAGGACAACCTGGAAGCCTCGATGCAGATCGCCGCCACCGCCGACGAACAGCTCACCGGCATCGAGGAGATCACCGCCGCGATCAGCGACATCGAACAGGCCACTCAAGAAAACGCCGCCGGCACCGACCAGCTCGAAGAAATCGCCCTGGAAGTAGAGACCATCAGCTCCGCGCTCACCGCCATTGTCGACGGTGCTGACGATGAGGAGCGGGCCGCCTGACACCCACACGGGGGGCACATCCTCGGTGCCCCCTTCACTGCCCATCCCGGTCGCGCTCCACCGGAAGCCCCTGCTGCTTCCAGTCCGGCACCCCCTGATCGAGACGTTTCGCCTCGAAGCCGTTGTCGCGAAGCACATCGACCGCTTCCAGCGACAGAGCGCAGAATGGGCCCCGGCAGTACGCCACAACATTCTGGTCCGGGGGCAACTCCGAGACTCGCTCTTCAAGCTCCTCCAGCGGGATGGAGACCGCACCGGGGATATGCCCGGCCCGGTACTCTTCGGTCGAGCGCACATCCACCACCGTCACCTCCCCCTGGCGCACCCGTTCCAGGAACTGATCGGGGTCGAAGGCCTTGACCTGATCCTGTTCGTCAACAAATCGACGCAGAAACTCCTGGACCTCAAACAGCCTCGCCTCAGCGAGTCGACGCAACATCTGATAGGCGCGCACCACCTCCTCATCAGCCAGCCGATAGATCATGTGCACC
>SKMT01000676.1 GCA_007120915.1 Myxococcales bacterium
GAGCTGCTGTGTGGTTTCGACGAGCTGGTTGTTTTTCCGGATGATCGAGCGGTACAGCTTCGAGTTTTCCAGGGCGATGGCAATCTGGCCGCCGATGGCGCTCAGCAGGTTTTCGTCCTCCTCCGAGAAGGTGCCGCTTCTGCTGTTGAGCACCTGGAGTACGGCGATGATGCGCCCGTCGGCGTTTCGAAGAGGCTGACAGAGTACGGACCGGGTCTGGAAGCCGGTCTCCTCGTCGACGTCGCTGTGGAAACGTGGATCGTTGTAGGCGTCGGCGATGTTGAGGCTTCGGCCCGTCTCGGCGACCCAACCGGCGATGCCCTGGCCGGGGCGCAGCACAATTTCGGTGTCGGCGCCCTGAGCAATGGTGCCGTGGAGGTTGCCCGTCGATTCGTCGATCAGAAACAGCGTGGAGCGGCGGGCGTCGACGACATCGGTGACGTGCTGGAGCGTCATCTCCAGAAATTCGCGCCGGTCGAACGACGCCCCCAGTGCGCTGCTGATTTTCAGAAGGGAGAGATAGCGTTGCTGCTGGTCGACGAGCTTGCGTCGCAGTGTGTCGAGCAGCTCAAGTTGCTGGTCGCCCGATAGCTTCTGGAAGCTCTTTTTGTCGAGCCGGGCGAGATCGACCGGAAGCTCGGCGAGATCGACCTCCGGGGCCGGAATAGACGCCAGTGCCCCGGTGATTTTGCGCAGCCGCCCCGCCCGCGGTGGAATATCAAGGCTCTCGTCGCTCATCAGCTCGCCACAGCAGAGGGCGAATTATCCAGCGTTCATCTCGAAGCGCACCAAGAACGTATGACGGCCGGTGGCCGATGGGGCGGCGCTACGAGCTGCTGTGGTGGAGGGTAACACACCTGCCGATGACGCGGGAAGTGGGGCCGGCGCCGATCAGACCGTGACGTCTTTGAGCTTCAGGCCCTGATCGGACAGATAGTTCAGAAGCCCCTTCTTGGAGACCGTGCGCAGGGCGCGGTTCGACAGCTTGACCTTCACCCAGCGGTCTTCTTCGGGGATGTAGATCTTCTTTTTTTGCAGATTGGGCTTCTGACGCCGCTTGGTCTTGTTGTTGGCGTGAGAAACGTTGTTTGCGGAGTTGGGCTTTTTGCCGGTGATGTTGCATTTGCGAGACATGATGACTCCTGTGGAGCAGAAAAAGCGGTGAATCTGGAATTCTGGAACGGTTCACACGCCGGTGATGTTCCGGGCATTCGGGCCATCAGAGCCGGAGCCGGAAGTGACGACGGGCGAATCGAACGGGCGCGAAGGCTGACAGCAACGTGGCTGGAAGTCAAGGTCGTGGGGTCGAGGGGGGCAATCGGTTTCCGTCGGTAGCGATTCCCCGGCCCGACTCCCGGGTAATTGAGAGGTCAGAGCAGCTACTCCGTACTACGGGCTGGGGCCGGGGCATGGACATGGGCAAGGGAGGGCGCCGACCACGTTCAGTCCTACAACCAGTCAAGTTTTTGAAATGCGATGGCCCTGCTGCAAGCCACCGAAATCCTTGCAACCATAGGGGGGCTTATGTACCCTCCGATCGAGTCCAGTCCCCCCGATCTTTTCTGCCTGTTCTGGAGGTGCCCGTGAGCGACGAAACAGCGTCGAATGAGAATGCGACCGACAACGGTGGAAAACCGAAATCCGGTGGTCAGGACCAGCGCTTTCGGGCTCCGTCGTCCGGTGGAGTGGATGTGCCGGGATATGCCCCGGAAGAGGACGAGGCGGTCAACCAGGTTGCGAAGCGGTTTCGCAGTGGTCCTCGGATTGGTTCGTCGGCGATACAGCAACAGGAAACGCTGGACCAGAAGGGTTCCGGCGGGGGAGATGTCGACGAGAATTCGTTGCTGGATGCTCTCGACTCCAAGCCCTCGGAAAACTCCACCGGAGGCCCGGCAGTGGGCCAGATGGGAGGCGCTATCACCGAGGCGTCAGTGACCCCGGCAGCCGATGAGGAACTTCCCCAGGTGGAGGTGCAACCCGTCGATGAGCCAGCGGATGAAGCCCCACAGGCGGACCGGGCGTCGGTCTGTCCTTCCTGCCAGGCGGAGAATCCGCAGGGAATGAAGTTCTGCGTCCAGTGTGGAGGGTCGTTAAAGGGCCAGCAGAATGCCCGCGGGGCATCGCGGCTGAAAGGCGAAGCCGCCTCCGGGGGACGAGAGCCGAAGACCGATAACCGCAAGCCCCCGCCACCGTCCGAATTAGCAGAGCAGGAGAACCCCTGGGACATCCAGATGATCTCCATCAACGAGGACGGGTCCGACGGCAAGTCGATCCCCCTGGAGTTTCTGGAGACGACGGTAGGGCGTGAGGGCGACAGACGGTTTCCCACCGATGCCTTCCTCAGCCCCAAACACGCCCGGTTACACATCGAAGACGGTCAGCTTTTCATCGAAGATCTGTACAGCCTCAACGGTACGTTCATCAAATTGCAGGACGAAAAGCGTCTTACCCCTGGCGACACCATCCTGATGGGCCGTCAGGTACTTCGATTCGAGCGCTTCGAGCAGACGATCACCCCCAAGACCACCAGTTCCGACGGTACGCGCTACATGGGAAGCCCGGCGCCGGGGGGGAACTACAAAATCCTGCAGGTCGGCATCGGTGATGTCATCCAGAACGTGTACTGTCTTCCCGAGCCGGGGGCAGTGCTGGGTCGAGAGAAGGGAGACATCGTGTTTCCCCACGACAAGTTTATGTCCGGGCGCCACGCTCAGATCTATCCCGGCGATGACGGGCACTGCTATCTGGTGGATCTGAACTCGTCGAACGGCACCTGGACCAAGATCTGGGAGAAGACAAAGCTGGACAGTGGCGACTACATCTTTATGGGCCAGCAGTTATTCCGGGTGCAGTACGACTGAAGAGGCGCTGGGCGCTGGGTTCTAGGCGCTGGGTGGTCGGTGTGAGTTGGATGGTCGGTTCTGAGGCGCGGGCGTAGGTTGACAAAAAACGGGGTTCGTGCCACGAATCGACAACGGGCCGCAAGGTCATGATTTGCAAGGGGAAATGGTCGATGTCCGCCGGTGGGCGGGTGCTAAGAATGGATGTTCAAGGCGAGTATTGCGATGACCAAGTCAGAATTGATCGAAGAAGTGTCCGATCGGCTGGATGTACCGAGAAATCGTGCGTCAGCGATCGTCAACGCGATTTTTGACGCGATGAAGGGGGCCTTGCTGGAAGATGAGCGCATCGAGTTGCGCGGCTTCGGCAGTTTCTCGATTCGCAACTACGACGCGCGGGTGGGTCGCAACCCCCGCACCGGTGAGGAGGTGGAGGTGCCGCCGAAGAAGTCGGTGCACTTCAAGGTGGGAAAAGAGCTAAAGCAGCGGGTGGACACGCTCAACGACTACAACTCGTAGCGCCTAACGCCCAGCGCCAAGAACCCAGCGCCAAGAACCCAGCGCCTAACCACCACCCAGCGCCAAGAACCCACCACCCAGCGCCCAGCGCCAAGAACCCAGCGCCTGTGTTTAAGGAGCCGGGGCGACGCACTGGCCGTTGTCGCAGACTTCGCCGCCGGCGCAATCAGCGTCTTCGACGCACTGAGTGCCGGCGTAGCAGGTGCCGTCGACGCAGACATGCCCGTCGGGGCAGTCGGCGTTGATGGTGCAACCCAACAGATCGGGGTCCTGGCAGAAGCCGGTGTTGCAGACTTCGCCGTCGTCACAGTCGTCATCGACGTCGCAGTCGCTGTCGGGAAGTGTGTGGCAGGCGCCGGCGTAGCAGCTCTGCCCGGAGGGGCAGTCGTCGTCATCTTCGCAGCCGCCGGGGTTCTGGCAGACCGAATTGATGCATTCGCTGGGAGCACCGCAGTCGTCGTCATCTTCGCACATCGGTTCGTGTAGGCAGGTGCCACCGACACACTCGAAGTTGGCCTGGCAGTCCGCATCATCGGTGCAGTCGAAGGGCTGGCAGAACCCGGCGTCGCAGCGCTGACCGTCGGGGCAGTCGTCGTCTTCGAAGCAGTCTCCGGTGACGTGGCAGGTGCCGTCGGCGCAGAAGGTGCCGTCAGGGCAGTCGTCGTCGCCGATACACCCGGTGACGCTTCTGCAGGTGTCGCCCACACAGGTTTTGTCGCCGTCGCAGTCGCTGTCGTCGCTGCAAAAGGAGGCGTCGGCACATTCGCCGCTGAAGGCGTCACAGAATTCGCCGTCGTCGCACTCGGAGTCGCTGCGGCATTCCGGTGCGGGCTGGCAGTTGCCGGCGATGCATTCCTGGTCGTCGGGACAGTCACTGTCCTGACTACAACCGGGTGGAGGGGGCGCCGGCTCGCAGAGCCCGTCGATGCAGACCTCACCGTCGGGGCAATCCGCATCACTGGTGCAGCCGGGGGTTTCGGGCACGCACATGCCGTTGTCACAGATTTCGCCGGGGCCACAGTCGTCGTCGTCGACGCAGACCGGCGTCATGCCGGGCACGCACTGGCCGTCGTCGCAGATCTCATCGAATCCGCAGTCGTCGTCGGTGGTGCACTGAGGGGTGGTGTCGAGCACGCAGTCCCCGTCGTCGCAGACGTGGTCGGTGGGACAGTCGGCGTCGTCGGTGCAGCCGTCCTCGGGCACGCAGAAGTTGTCCTGGCAGACGTCGCCGGCGTCGCAGTCGGCGTCGGCGGTGCACTCGATGATGTCGTCGCAGAACCCGTTGAAGCAGCGCTGGCCGGCGGGACAGTCGTCATCGGTGGTGCACTGCCCGGGGGGCATGCAGAAGCCGAACTGGCAGATGTCGTCGCCGTCACAGTCGGCGTCGGTGTCACAGTCGGAGGGTGGAAGGGGGACGCAACTGCCGGAGACGCAGGATTCGAAAAAGGAGCAGTCGTCATCGGAGGTGCAGCCGTCAGGTTCTTCGCACACTCCGTTGATGCATTCCTGCTCGGGGAGGGGACAATCGTCATCGGAGCCGCAGACCAACGGCGGGATGCAGGTGTCGCCGGCGCACTGCCAAAGCGACGGGCAGTCGTCATCATCGTCGCAGGAGATGGTCACACAGCGGCCGCCGTCGCATCGTTCGTCCACATCGCAGTCGTCGTCGCTGTTGCACTCCGGTTGTCCCTGGCAGACCCCGGCGATGCAGTAGGTGCCGTCGGGGCAGTCCGCATCGGAGCTGCACTGGGCGGTGGTGACGCACTGACCGTCGATGCACATCTGATCGTCGCCACAGTCGGCGTCTGAGCTGCAATCGGTCTCCGGGACGCATTGAAGCAGAACGGGGTCGCACTCTTCGCCGTCGGGACAGTCGGCATCGGAGGTGCAGCTTCCGGGGAAGACGCACTGGTTGTTTTCGCACACGTAGTCGTCATCACAGTCGTCGTCACCGCTGCATTCGACACACTGGTTGTCGTAGCAGAACTCGTTGCCGGGACAGTCGGCATCGGAGGTGCATTCGTCGTAGGGGACGCACTGGCCGTTGTCGCAGAACTCGTCGCTGTCGCAGATCACGCCGTCGCAGGGATCGCCGACGACGCAGGTGTAATTGTCGCAGACCTCGCCTGGAGGACAGTCGGTGTCGTCATAGCAGTCTCCGACGAAGTAACAGGTGCCGGACAGGCAGATTTCAGCCTCGTCGCAGTCGTCATCGGTGTTGCAGCCCGGATCGTCGGGGACGCACTCGCCGTTCGAGCAGATCTCGTCGGGAAGACAGTCCGTGTCGTCGATACACTCGTCGTCGCCGATGCACTGGTTGTCCACACAGATCTGGCCGTCGTCGCAGTCCAGATCGCTGACGCATTCGAAGGGGGCGTCGACACAGACGCCGTCTTCGCACACTTCGTCGGGCCCGCAGTCACCGTCGTTGAAGCAGTCGGGGGCGATGCACTGGGCGTCTTCACAACTGTACTGGGGCGGGCAGTCAGAAGCGTCCATGCACTCCCCGGCGAAGACACAGACGAAGTCGCGGCACTCAAAGTGCTCGCTGCAGTCGGTGTCGTCGATGCAGTCGCCCTCGAAGGGCACGCAGCGGTTGTCCTCGCAGACTTCGCCGTCGTCGCACTGTTGGTCGGTCTGACACTCCGGGGGAATGATGTGGCAGAAGCCGTCGACACAGCGGTTGTTTTCGCCGGGACAGTCCTCATCGTCGGCACATTCGCCGGAGGGGACGCATTCAAATTCGGAGCAGGTCATTCGGCCGGGGCAGTGCTCGTCGTCGATGCAGTCGACACTGGTGCAGGTGCCATCCAGGCATGCTTCGACGGCGTCGTCGCTGTCGGGGCAGTCTTCGTGAACCTGGCATTCCTGGCCGGGAACACAGTAGCAACCGTCGACGCAGCTCATGTTGTCGGGGCAGTCCGCGTCGTCTTCGCAGTCGCACAGCGGCTGGCAGACGCCGTCTTCGCACACCTGGTTGTCCGGGCACTCCGTGTCATCGTCGCACTCAAGCAGCACACACTGTCCGTCGTGGCAGACTTCCGGCTCCTCGCATTCGTGGTGGCCTTCGCACTCTGCAGAGCTGCAGAACCCGTCGACGCAGCTCATGTTGTCGGGGCAGTCGTCATCGATGGTGCAACTGAGCGGATCGGAACAGAGATTGCCGATGCAGACCGAATCGCCGGCACATTCCTCGTCGTCATCGCACTGGTCCATCAGCGACGACCGGCCACATCCGGTCAGCACCAGAAGAAGCGGCAGCACAACACCGCACAACAGCAGTGCCGCACGGGGGGAAAGCGCCAGTGGTGAACGATGCATGACAGATCGCAGTATCAGTCAGTTCATTAAAGCGGCGAAAAGCCGGTGGCACGCGCGTTTATGCAACTATTTACAGGTAGCACACCGGGAGCAGACCATCAAATTTTGATGTGGTTTGGTGGTTGTTCGTTATTGGTTATTAGTTATTGGTTGTTGGTCGACCATTGGAGGTGCGTTGCTCGACCCGTAGCCCGGGGTCCGCCGCAGTGCAGGCTGCCCCGGGTCCTGAGGTGCTGGAGACGGAGGCGTAAATACTGATCGTTGCCAAACCGGGTGTGATGCTGAAACTTCGGGGAGGCTTCGAGGCGATCATGTTGCTGAGACGATGGAGAACAACTGATGAGCGATGACAACGAGCAGACCGATCCCGGAAGTGGCAGCGAAGAGTCGACCGAAGAGTTTGTGCGCCGTCGAGCGTTCACCCTCGCCGAGTCGACGACGGAGGGGGTGTTGGGCACCATTGATTCCGAGGGCTATCCGTACACCTCGCTTGTGGAATTGATGTTCGACGGGGACGACAGCTTCTGGCTGCTGTTGAGCAACCTGGCGGTGCACACCGACAATATCGGTCGCGATGTGCGGGCGTCGCTTCTTTTGCGAGAGCAGCCGGGAGACGACCAAGAGACGTTGGAGACGACGCGAGGCTCCTATCTCGGGCGGGTTGTCGAGGCCGACGATCGGCGCGACGAGATCAAACCGCAGTATCTTCAGGTTCATCCCGGAGCAGAGACATTTGTCGATTTTGCCGACTTTCGATTCTACCGGTTTCGCATCGAGCGGGCGCGGGTGGTCGCCGGGTTCGGTCGCATCGGCTGGGTGGGGGTCGATGAGATGACGGACCAGCAGTGATGTAGGCGGGACGGACAAAACCATTGCGCTGTTGGCGCCGATGTAATAAGAAAATCGGCGTCGGGTCGGCGCCTCCGGTGCCCGATCCTTGCTTTGCCCAACAGTGACCACGCTTTTCGCGACGAGTATACGACGATGGTTTTCGAAGTGATTACACCGGG
The DNA here is from genome assembly GCA_007120915.1 of Myxococcales bacterium. Taxonomy (GTDB): domain Bacteria; phylum Myxococcota_A; class Bradymonadia; order Bradymonadales; family Bradymonadaceae; genus SLJM01. The sequence continues at coordinate 7,691 of SKMT01000676.1, forward strand.
AATGTTCTTTCTGGGCCTGGCGATCAGCTTTGGCTTTTTCGCCGCCGCGATCCTGATCGCGAAGTTCGTGAAGGTAAGGACGGAAGATACGTCGATGGTCCCGCCTCTGCTGAAGGGGCTGCTGGTCGGTTTTCTGGCCGTGTTCGGTACCATCGGCACCGGGATGAGTATCGGTTTTGGCTGCGCCAACCCCGACTACTACGAAGATACCGTCGAGGGGCCTGAAGAGTCCGATTACGCCGCCGACCTGGTGGAAGGGGCCGACGATGACGGCGCCGAAGACGGGGAAGAAGAAGCAGCACAGTAATGAGCGCTGAGCGCATCAACACGGTCGCCGTCGTCGGTAGTGCACTCGTCGTCGAGGGTGACCGGGAGTACACCGAAGCACAACGATTGGGGAGACTACTCGTCGACGCGGGGTTTCGCGTCGTCACCGGTGGTCGAACGGGCGTGATGGAGGCGGCCAGCCGCGGAGCGCACCAGGCGGATGGCTACGTCGAGGGACGCACCGTCGGGATCTTGCCCGGCCATCAGCCCGAAGAGGCGAATCGATGGGTGGACGTGGCGATTCCCACGGGGTTGAGCATCGCCCGCAATGCCATCGTCGCGCACAGCGATGCGCTGGTTGCCGTCGGTGGCGGGTCGGGCACGCTGTCGGAGATGGCGATGGCCTGGAAGCTGGGCCGGCCGGTGGTGGCGATCAGCGTCGGCGGGATCGGCGAGCGGATGGGTGGACAGCCCATCGATGAGCGGCCGGGGCCCGGAGACGATCAGGTCTGGCCGGCGGAGTCGGCAGGCGAGGCGGTGGAGTTGGTTGAGCGGCTGCTGGTTGAATCGTCGATCGGCGCGCGGGAGATTGAGTGATCTCTGGAGTGCTGTCGAGAGCCGGAGATTGATGGGGCAAACGCTACTGCCGATAGCCGGGAGGCTATCGTGCCCGATGAACCAGTTAGCCTTCTGCGTCTGCGATCACTCGCCGAACGTCGGCGACGCTGTCGGGGTTCACAGAGATGGAGTCGATGCCGGCGTCGACCAGGAAGGCGGCGAATTCGGGATGATCGCTGGGGGCCTGCCCGCAGAGCCCGACGGGGGTGTCGTGTTCGTGGGCGGTCTCGATGACCTGGCGGATGGTGCGGGTGACCGCTTCGTTGCGTTCGTCGAACAGCTCGGCGAGAAGCGCCGAGTCGCGGTCGACGCCGAGTACGAGCTGGGTCAGATCGTTGGAGCCGATGGAGAAACCGTCGAAGCGGTCGGCGAAACCGTCGGCCAGGGTGACGTTCGAGGGGACCTCGCACATCACGTAGACCTTCAGTCCTTTTTCGCCGCGTTTCAGACCGTGGTCGGCCATCACGTCGAGCACGCGATCGGCTTCCTCGAGGGTGCGGCAGAAGGGGATCATGATCACCACGTTGGAAAACCCCATTTCGTCGCGAACTTTTTTGAGCGCCCGGCATTCCAGCGCGAAGCCTTCGCGATACAGATCGCTGTAGTAGCGCGAGGCGCCGCGAAGCCCGAGCATTGGATTGTCCTCTTCGGGCTCGAAGGCGGTCCCGCCGATTAAATCGGCGTATTCGTTGGTCTTGAAGTCGCTGGTGCGAACGATGACCGGGTTCGGCCAGCCGGCGGCGGCGATGTGGCCGATGCCGCGGGCGAGTCGGTCGACGAAGTAGTCGCGGCGGTCGTCACAGCCGGCGGTGAGACTCTTGATCTTGCCGCGGTCTTCGGCGTCGTCGACCCGGTCGATATCGACGAGGGCCATGGGGTGGATCTTGATGTGGTTTTCGATGATGAACTCCATGCGGGCCAGGCCGATGCCATCGAGCGGCAGCTTCCACCAGCGGAACGCCGCCGCCGGGCTGGCGATGTTCATCATCACCCGGGTGGCCGTGTCGGGCAGATCATCGACGTCGATTTCGTCGACCTCGAAGTCGAGCTCACCGTCGTAGATGTAGCCCCGGTCGCCTTCGGCGCAGGAGAGGGTGATGGGCTGTCGATCGTCGATGGTTGCTGTGGCACCGCGGGCGCCGACGATGGCCGGGATGCCCAGCTCGCGGCTTACAATGGCGGCGTGGGAGGTTCGCCCGCCCAGCTCGGTGACGATCCCGGAGGCCCGCTTCATGATCGGCACCCAGTCGGGGTGGGTGACTTCGGTGACCAGGATGGCGCCGTCGACGAACTGCTCGGCTTCTTCGGGGCTGTCGAGCTGGCAGGCCGGCCCGGCGGCGATGGCGCTGCCGATGGAGGTGCCCTCGACGATGCGCTCGCCCTTCTCGGTGAGCTGGAAGGTTTTGAGCGTGGCGCCCAATTTCTGGGAGTGCACTGTTTCGGGGCGGGCCTGGACGATGAACATCTCGCCCGTTTCGCCGTCGAGGGCCCACTCGATGTCCATGGGCCGGTCGTAGTGGCGCTCGATGTCGCGGCACCAGCGCGCAAGCTCGATGATCTGGTCGTCGTCGAGCACGGCGCTGCGCCGTTCTTCGTCGCTGGTGTCCACCGTCTCGGTGGCCCGGGTGCCGCCGGCGTAGATCATCTTGCGCTGTTTCTGGCCGATGCGCGTGCCGATGATGGGGCGGTTGGACTCGTCGTCGAGTAGCGGTTTGAACACCGTGTACTCGTCGGGGGAGACCGACCCCTGCACCACTGTTTCGCCCAGCCCCCAGGCGGCGTTGATGACGACCACGTCGGGGAAGCCCGTTTCGGTGTCGATGGTAAAGGCCACCCCGGCGCCGGCGATGTCGGAGCGCACCATCTTTTGGACACCCACGGACAGTGCAATCTCGAGATGATCGAAGTCCTTCTGCTCCCGGTAGCTGATGGCGCGGTCGGTGAACAGGGAGGCGAAACAGCGGCGGCAGGCGTCCAGAAGCGGGCCGGTGCCGTGCACGTTCAGATAGGTCTCCTGCTGGCCGGCGAAGCTGGCATCGGGCAGATCCTCGGCGGTGGCGCTGGAGCGCACCGCCACGTCGGCGGCGTTGGTGTTGTAGCGGTGGCTCAGCTCTTCGTAGGCATCTTCGATGGCCTCGCGGGTGGTCTCGGAAAAACCCCCGTGCAGGATGGCCCGACGGATGTTGCGTCCCACCTCGCGAAGCGAGGAGTCATCGCGGTGCAGCCGGTCGATTTCGTCGGCGATGTAGTCGTCGAGGTCATTTTCGGTCACAAACCGGCGGAACGCCTCGGCGGTGGTGGCAAACCCGTCGGGCACGGCAATGCCCTGAGCCTTCAGGTTCTGAATCATCTCGCCGAGCGAGGCGTTTTTGCCGCCGACGCGCGGGACGTCTTCGGAGTCGAGGTCTTCGAACCAGAGAACGTCGGTGTTTTGTGAGGTCATCGGTGGGGTCCCGGTGGGGTTATTGTGGTGCTTCGGACGGCAGCAAAAAAGTAAGCGCAGTGCCCGTGCGTGCAATCGGCCATCACGGGTAGTATCACCGCCGGCCTCCCCGGGTCTCCGAATCTCTGTCTTGACTTTTCCCCCCCCCCCCCCCCTTAGCATTCTCTTACGCTTAGCCCCGAGCACTGGGGGGCTACGCGACGGAGTGCAAATTCATACTGCATTTGCACGACACGTTGTAATCTGTTGATCTTAATTCAATGCTCAGGAGTGAAGATGTTTGTTCAACTGTCGAGATTCGTTGTGCTTACGACCGTCGCTGCAGTGGTCGGATTGTTGATGACGTTTGGTGCCATTGGCACGGCTGCTGCCTCCAGCCACGTGACCGACTGCCAACCGACGGCGCCGTACAACCACTGTCATGAGGTTGACTTGACGCAGGTGGATTACTGGCAAGACACCGTGCACGATCCGGACTGGCGAACGATCGATCCCAGTCCTCATCCCGATGTCGACTACAGGATTACCATTGACGTCATGGAGTTGAACGGTGGGGTCATCCCAACTGCTACAGGTCAGGGTCACTACCACAGTTTCGAGGACTATATTGCTACCAAGAAAGCACTTCTCGGGATCGATCAGTTGTCGGACGACGATATTATCGAGGTAGTTATCAAGGGACGGACTATCAAAATGAATGACTCCGGTGGAGCGGTAGAAGCGACGACCGGATATATCGTCCATGATGCACTGTCCGACGAGAATGGCTCGATTGTTATCGACAATGAAGACGTGACCTGGGACATTATCGATCAGGATCGCATGCAGCATTGGGCACAGCAGCAGAGTTCTTCGAGTTCAGTGGGGACTTCGAGTATGCTTTTTCCTGTGACGATTTTTGACGCCATCAATGAGACGACTCTGAGTGCCGGAGATTACACCGCTCAGCTCTGGAAGTCGGAGATCTTGCACACCAATGCTGATACACTGCATGGGCTGTCCACCAGTATGGGCTGGACGAGGAAAAACGGTGCGCTGTGTCAGTTGACCTGGGATCCCGGTCTTGAGGTGACGGTGGACTGCTTTGCAGCGGATATGCAGGTGGCATATTCCTATGACATCGTTGGAGGTAACTACTGGGAGAACGAAGCAGGTGCCACCGACGTACTCGCACTTGAGCTGAAATTAATCAGTGGTGAATTGTCGGGCAATCTGCCGGAATTGCCGATCGAGGAAGGTTGCGGATACGGTTTTGTCGAGTTCGGCTTTCCTCTTAACGATTCGGCTACCATTCCGATTCCTGGAACGGACGTCAATGATTGCTGGGATTGGTAATCATTAAAGGCGATCGTATGGAGGTCGCTGTCGACTCTCGTTGCTTTCATCGGGAGTCGACAGTGATGTCCCGCCCGGTCCGCCCGGTCAACTGGTCCAACTGGTGAAAACTAATCACAGATAAGGTGATGCAATGGATCGGCTGCGCTCAATTGTTCCGCTTCTGGTCATCTGTACAGTCTGGGTGTCTACGGGCTGCTCTGACGCAAAAGTGATTGAACTTAACGACGATGTTTCAGATGTTGGCCTACAAGAGGATGCGTCCGATGTGGGAGAGGACGCAGACGTCCACGACGAGGATGTCGAACCCCAACCGGAGCCGATGGGGCCCGATGAATTTGAGAAACCTCCCGAAGAGCAGCACCACCATGATCATCAAATGCCGTATATACCGAACGATGCGTTCAGTCCTCGAGAAGAGGCCATGGCCGGGAGTTATTCGGGATTCTCCGGACGCCCCCATATGCGCTTCACAGAGCGTGCTGTAGAAAGCTGGATCTATGCCGATGAATACCTGGTTTTTGACGGTTACGAGTATCGCTACGGTTATCCGCATTTGCCTGCGGACTACGAAATCCTCGCCGTCAACGAAGGGCGCAAGTTGCCGATGCGACTCGTCGAGGTGCAAGAAGATGACGGTTTTCCCACGATCGACGAGATTGAATCATGGTCGGAAGAACAATTTGATACGAGCGCGTTTGTGGAAGAAAAGGAGAACGAAGAGGTATTCCACTACTCCATCATCATTCCCCCCTGGGCATTCGACGAGAAGGGCGCCTACGACATCGAGTTGTTGTTCCGTCCCGTACACGTCGCTCGTCCGGACGGTGCGTTCAACGTCATCCTTCCGGTCAGCCATCGATCGGTGACGGCATACGTAGGCAGCGAAATTTACACCTCTCCGGGCGAGGACGTATCCAGTCGAGATGACGACGCCGTCGAAGTTCAGTCGGATATCGTCTCTCAGGCTCTCTGGAGTACGAAAGGGATGTTTCTCGCCCCTCCCGCCGGTGTGTCCGACTGGTCGTCGGCTGAAAGCAGCGACGAGTTGAATATGGCCAAGGCATTCGAGGTTCCGGGAGAGACGGTGACGCTGGAACTGTACACCGTGGCGATGCGTTGGATATTGATGATCTACTACAATCTGGGCCCCAAGCTGCACTACGTGATCCAGGACGGCGAGATTATCGATACCTTTCTTTTCGAACCGGGTGGTGAAACGCCATCGGACTGGGGAGGAGAAGGCGATGACGGGATCGCCGAGAAGCTCGAAATCGACATTGAGATGCCGGAGGAGGGAACGACGCAGGTCAAAGTCGTCGCCGTGCCGTTTCCCTATCAGCCATACAGCGAGGATCTGGTCGAAGAATTCGGCGAGACGCCACCGCTTCACCCCGTACAGCCTACGGACTCCAACGTCCTGATTCTCGAGCGAGCATCCGAGGACTGAGTTGCGATGGCAGCCCCGGTTCCACTCGTGCGTTTGTTGGGGGCCGGGGGATGACATCGACTGCAAGGGTCAGGGCCCGCGCCAGATAATATCGCCGCTGTGGGCGTCGAGGACTTCGACACCTCCGCGTTCGATCAGTTGTTCGGGGAGCATGTCAAAGAGATTCTCGGCGACCATGGGATAGATGGAGCCGCCAGTATGCTCGAATGCGTGTCGGGTGTCGCGGTCGATGGTAATTGCAGCGTCGCCGGATCCGCCGGAGGGAGAAGAGAAGGCAAATTCGGTGGTCAACGGTAGGAATTTCCAGGTGTCTTCGAGTTCGTCCTTTTGTATCTGCAGTGTCGATGCATCTTCTCCTCGATGCTTCGCGATCAGCCGGATCACCGTCTCGGAAAGCGAGCGGTATTCAAGGTCGGGAGACAGGATAGTGCGGGGACTGAGATAGACCCGGATGCCAACTTCGTCGAACGCTTCGGTGTGTTCGAAGGGATACTCCCCTCTTTCCCGGGGAACGACATCATCGAACTGGCTGAAGGCTTTGCGCAGCTTGTGGATCGTGGTGTCGTCGGGGCTTGTGACATCGAGATAGGAGAGGACACCGTTGCCGCCCGGCGTCAGAGAATAGAGCTGTTCGGCCGGGTCGCCCGGAGGGTGATCGGCGATTGCTCCGACATCCGGCTGGCCGGAATCCGTGTATGTGATGTCGTGATTTTCATGGGGGTACAGAAATCCGTTGATGCCCTGCCGGTGTCGTCGTTTGATTTCGTAGACGCGATGTGCGGTCACATACATGCAAGAACCTTATCAAGTCAGGCGCGGAGGCTGGCACGTTCTCGAAGTGGTTGCCGATCTTCGGGATCGCGGTCGCGCAGCTCCGTAGTTCCGTCGGGAATCCCGGGAGTACTCGGCATGACTTCGACTTCGGTGTTCGGCGAAATTCTGACGCGAAGTGGTTTGTCTGCCCGTGCCGGGGCAATAGCAATGTAGGAATCCACACCGGTAAGGGAGTACGTCCCGGGGAATCCGTTGACAGCGCGGAGCAGTACGGGCGGGGGCTCTCCATCGAGCATATTTGTTAACCAGCCGACAATGGAATCATGGCCCGGGGGTTCTTCGCCGGGAGCCGGCTTCAACCGAACGATTGCGTCGGCGGTCACGATATGGCGTTGGGGAGAGAAGAGATCTTTCAGACGTTGAAGCCCCAACGTCGGCATCGCAATCTTCGCCGAGTACGTCTGCAGGTGGGTCAGGCTGGCAGAGGCAAATTGGAGGGCTGTCTCCGGCCGAGAAGCGATGGACACGGTATCTCCGGCACCGGCGTTAAGGAGTTGGTTCAACGATCGGTTCACAACGGTAAATGTGACGAAATCGGCCAGGTTCCAGACGGTGTGTTCCTGTGGCTGTGATTCATAGACGTAGAGCATCAAGCCGTCGACCACCTGCAACAGTCGCTCCGGGGGGGAGTGAACGGCCCCGGCGATGGAGCGAGCGATGGCGCTTCGCAGCTCGTCGCGACGCTCGAAATTGAGCAGACAACGCCGGTGCGCCGGTCCCGCGATATGTTCAAAGCCGTATCGCGGAGGCAATTTGGGAACATCGAAGGTGGCGTCGCCTCGGGCAAGTGGTTCGCCACATATGGGGCAGTTGCGTTGGGTCATGGTGGGAGCCAGTTGGACAAGTCTTCATACTCGGTGAATGCCTCGCAGCTTCCGGATGCCGTTACGATTACCGACCTTTCTTGTCCTGTAGCATCAGCGAATTCCCGCAGTGCCTGTCGATCAGCACCGGAAGGAGTTGTGCAGTCATCCGGATGCGAATGAGCGTACCAGATGAAACCCTGATCGAGGAAACACGACGGGATCGACGTTTCGTTCGGGATGCCGCGGATCAGCACGCGTTCTTCGGCATCGTCGGTACTCCGACCGAGCAGAGCGTATTCCTGGCTGGTGGCACTATGCAACTCGGCAAGATCGCAGATGTCGACGTCCGATTCATTGAGTTCGCACAAGACTTCAGAATGGTCGAACGGTGTTGCTTCTTCTTCAAATCGGTCCAGAACTGTTTGCAGTTTGCTGCGCAAGTTGAATCTCGTGCCTGCAGGAAAATTAAGTACCGGCGGCTTGGTAGCCAATGCCAACCCCAGGAAGTGAAACTCGGCGCAGCGGGGATGTCAACGACGGGCCGGGGGATGACATCGACTCCGCTACGGTACCAGCCAGTGGCCGCGGCGGTCGGGCCCGCAGCGGCCCGTCTCTTCGCCGGCGAACCACTCGCAGTTGCCCGCCTCGCATTCGTAGATGTAGTCGCAGGCTGCTTCTTCGGGTTTGGTGCCGGTGAAGATGCGCTGGCAGGGTTCGTAGTGGGCTTTGATTTCGCCCTCGTGGCGCCGGGCGATGGCGCGGTATGCCTGCATGTTGAAGTCGTCGCCGCGGGCGGTGCGTTCCAATTCACAGGTGGAGGGGGGAGAGGCGATGCGCTCGATGCACTCGCCGGCGGCCTGGGCGTCGTAGTCGGTGCTGTCGGATTCGATGGCTTCTTCGATCTGATGGGGCATCAGGCCCAGGAAGGCGGCGACCATCTCGGTGAAATCCTCGCACTGGGCGTCGGGGAGCATCGGCGGGGTGAGTTGTTCGGCCTTCTGTTTGATGCGGTGGAAGTCGTCTTTGTAGTCGTCGACCACCGCCGGGGGAACCCCGTCGTCGAAGGAGGTGCCCACGGGCAGCAGAAACAGATGGAAGATCCCGCCGCGAAACCGGTCGTCCGTACAACTGCGGTAGCTGGAGCAGGTGGCGTCGACGAGTTGCTCAGCAAAGTCTTCGGCGGCCACGGGCTCGGCGTCGTCCACCGGCGGTGGCTCCACCTGGGCGGAGGGTGCGCATTCGCAGGCGGTCAGCGCGACGCAGGCGATGGCGATGAGGAGAAGTCGTGGCTGCATGATGGTTCGTCGGTGGTTGAGGTGGGGGAGAGCCGGTCGGATGTGACCGGTAAGCACCTGGGCGGGGGGAGGCAAGGGGTGTGGGGACTGCGCGCACACCGGGCAGAAGAGCTGCACTCTTTCCGACTTCCGAGTTCCGAGTTCCGACTTCCGATTTCCGATTCACTTTTACTTCGTCTCCAGATTCCCCCCGATCCTAATGGGTCGACCGGAAACCATCAGACAAAGGAAAGATGAAACCCCATCGGAAGTCGGAAATCGGAATTCGGAAAAGTTCCACGGGGAGGATTTAGTCGTCCGCTTCTCTGATAAGGCGCTCCGGGAGAGTGCGGGCGGGAATGGTGTCGGTGCTGACGGTGATGATGGCGCTTTCAATGCCGTTGTCGCTGTCGTCGCCGTTGTCGTCGTCGCAGGTGGGGAAGTGGTGGTTGGCGGGGCTGAGGTGGATTTCGTCGAAGTCGCGGTCGAGCCAGCCGCAGTCGTCGCCGGCGGGTACGTCCTGGCAGGAGACGTAGTAGTAGTGGGTGCCCCAGCGGGTGTCGTGGTGCCAGTAGGCGCGGGTCGGTGTGTCGCCCCGGGGGTCGAGGTACTCGAGAAGAAATGCCTGGTTGCTGGCGGCTCGGGTGCTCAGCGAGGAGATGGCGTCGCGGTTCGATTCGAGGCACTCCTCGTAGTCGGGCCAGTTGTCGAAGCGCTCGGAATAGCTGGCGGCGGCGACGGCTTCGTTCCCGCAGGTGCAGTCGCGCACGGTGTAGGTGGGTGGACCGTCGTCGATCAGGTCCTGCAGCGCCTCTTCCGGCGGGGGGCCGCAGGCGGCGATGAGCACCAGCAAAACAAGGGCGATATGTTGTGGGAGTCGTCGTGTCACGTCGCCGCCAGCATAGCGGTGTTGGCGGTGGGGGCAAAGAAGATCATCGCTGATCGGTGATGATCGTGTGGGCCGGCGGGGGCTCGGCAGGTGCGGCTGCGGCGGCGTCGGAGGCCAGAGAGGCGACCAGAAGCACCATCATCACGGCGATGAGGGGAAGCAGGCTCGACAGGAAGTAATCGTCAGTCATCGAAAATCTCCATCGGTTCGTCAGATGCGTTTGCTCCATGTTGACGATGCCAACCATGACAGGTCGTTTTGACGCGGCTGTGGCCGCGAAATGAAGAAGTTGTGCAATCGCTGTGCAGGCGTAGATCGCCGGATCGGCCCGCCATAGCGTCGAACAGCCGGGGAGGGCCAAAAAATGGGAGGGGGCCCCCAGGTTGTCGTGCCTCGATGGCTGTCTATCGTTGAAGCCGAAGGTTTTGAAATGAGATCCATTCGCGGAGAAGACTGCCATCGCACCCTATGCAGACCAGTGTGCCATTTGCCGCACATTCCGGCGCTACGACGCCGGGCGTCGGGCGACGAGATCCGACCCCGATGCTTCGGGGAAAAAAGTCGACTCCATGAGCCACACCGAGACAGACCGCAACTTTCTTCACCGTCGACGCCGGGGGGATACCGATGTGTGCCGGCGCGGGCGGCGAAGAGGGGGGTGTGTTCGCACCAAGGGAGGGCCGCAGCATGCACGACAGACAGCAGCAGTTGACGGTGGTATCGAACCGATTGCCCATTGTGATGAACCGAACCGACGACGGGTGGGACGTCAAACCCGGCAGCGGGGGATTGGTCCAGGCGATGAATCCAATTCTGGGAGACACCGGAGGCTGCTGGGTCGGCTGGCCCGGGGTCGTCGCCGAAGATGGTGATGGCTGGCGTGAAAGCGTCGAGCAGATGAGCGCCGAGGGCGACTATCAGTTCGAGCCGGTGGTCATCAGCGATGAGGACTACCGGGGGTACTACCGAGGGTTTGCCAACTCGGTGCTGTGGCCTCTGTTTCACGGATTCCCGGACCGCTGTGATTTCGACCCCGCCTTCTACGACGCCTACGGGCGGGTGAACCAGAAGTTCGCCGAGGCCGTCAGAACCTGCCACGACGAAGGAGTGTTGTGGGTGCAGGACTACCACCTGATTCAGTTGGCCCGTCGGCTTCGTGAGCAGAAAAACCCGGGGCAGATCGGGTTCTTCTTGCACATCCCCTTTCCCAGCGTCGAAAACTTCTCGAAGCTTCCCTGGGGCGAAGAGATTCTCGCCGATCTGTTGCACTACGATCTGATAGGGTTTCAGACCGAGCGCGATCTGCACAATTTTGAGCGGTGCGCCCGGGAGGCGGGAATCCGAAGCACCAC
>SKMT01000128.1 GCA_007120915.1 Myxococcales bacterium
ACCATCACTGGCAGCAGGGTTTCGCTTTGCCGAAGCCCATGCTCGATGCGGACGTTTACGTTCAAACCTGCTGTCTGAAGACACACCGCTACGGCGGAGATTTCACCATGGCCATCAAGAACAACGTCGGCCTTGCCGCCAAGCGGGTTCCCGACGACGGCTATGACTACATGTCCGAGTTGCACAACTCCGACTACCAACGACTGATGATCGCCGAGATCAACGAAGTGGTGCCCTCCCAACTGATTGTGCTCGACGCGGTGGAGGGATTTTACGAACGGGGCCCCGAGGTCGGCCCCGTCGCCGAGTTCAGCGCCATGATCGCAGGGTACGATCCGGTTCTCATCGACGCTCTGGGGGTCGCACTGCTGCGCCGCCATGGCACCACCCCGGAAGTCGAAGAGGGGCCCATCTCTGGGCTCGATCAGATCGCGCGCTGCCTCGAACTGGACATCGGCTCGGCTAACCCCGCCGACTCGGAGGTGCACACCCCTGACGACGCCAGCGAAGCTCTTCTTGAAGAGCTACTCACCCAGTTCTGACGGACCGAACGTTCAGCCCTCACCCTCGCCTTGAACCCGCAACAGCAGCCGACTCGGCGCATCGAGCAAATACTGCCCGTAGATGGTGGGGATCGCTTTCCAGAACAGCGCCAACAGTGCGATGGCGAACAGCTTCGCCGCCCAGTCCAGCACTCCACCACCCAGCCCCCGCGCCACCGTCAGCGCCACGAACAACACCCCGGCGCAAAACAGGATGGCCATCGCCTCCATGCCCAGAATGAACTTGCGGCGACGAGAGGCGACCCGCTCTTCGAGCTGCTGAACCAACGGCTCGTGCTCTCCCACCTCTTCAAGCTCTACCAACTGCTGTTCTCCGCACTCCGAACAGCCGTCCGTGTCCAACTGGACGTGAAAACAGCTCTTGCATACGTAGCGCTGATCCATCAGCTCCCCGCCGATTCGTTGAGCATCTCCCGTACAATCGACGCCGCCGCCCGTTCCGCATCGCCGAGCCGACCCGCGAGCTTCTGCTCCATCTTCTTTCCCATCAGCGGCAACCGGATCTGCACCTGGCCCTCTACCATCCGTCGACACCCCTCGTCGGTGGGCTCCACTCGCGTGGTGCCAGTTACCTCCACCCGCCGGGGCACAAAGGGGGTGGTCACCTCCCAGTGCATCGTCCCCTCACTGCGATCGATTCGTTGGTCGTGCTCGTATTCGAGCCGATCGATGCCCAGCGCCTTCTTCATCACGCCCGGAATGTCTCGCTGCGACACCCATCGGATGCGCCGGTGACACACCCCGTCGTCGATCTCTTCTTCGATCAGCTCGCGGCGTTGTTCGGTGCGCTCTTCGAGCCGCTTGATGAACTCCCCATCCTCCAGAAGCTCCCAGAGCCGTTCAGGGGTGCAGGCGAACTCGTCGGTGACCGTGAATCTCATGGTTTACCCGGGCATGGTGCACAACACTTCTTCGACGAACATCGACGCGTCGTCGGGATTGCAGTCCCGGACCGGTTGCTCGTCCGTACCGTCGTCGTTAGCCCGGATCTCAAAATCGAGCTCGTTGTTCAACTGTCCCATCTCGATCTCGTAGACGAAGGGCACCTGGATCATCCCTCCCGGAGGAATCGACTCGTCGAGCACGATGGTCTCCACCAACTGGCCGGTGCCATCTCCAGACTCATACACATACAGGCTCACCGGCATTCCCTCCGGAATCGCCGCCATCCCGGCGTTCTGGATGGTCGCCTGAAAATAGATATCCATCGGACACTGAAACGGATCGACCTGCACCGAGCTGACGACCACGTCGGGGGCGTTCAGCGGGATTTCGCCCTGCTGGTTTGCCCGGAAGGTGTTGTGGCTCTCCCAGGGCATATCGGGGGATGTGGGCACCCCGGCGTCGTCATCAGCATTGTCGATGAAGTAGTCGAACTGGTTCCAGATCGAACGGGTGCGCACCCATCGGTCCTCCGGGTCCTGCAGGGCGATCACCCCGTGGGTGCCCTCATCGCAGAATTCGTCGACCTCTTCGTCTTCGTCCTCCGGATGGCACCAGGCAAATCGCTCCGGTCGGGTATTGATCGGTGTCTCACAGTCGCGGGCGAACTCGTCGTTGTTCGCCGACACCACGATGTTGGTCTGGTTGTCCCCGGTCACATCGGCGACGATGGGATACTCACTGGAGGTGCGGTTGGTGTTGCCGTAGATGAAGTAGGGCTCACCGGTCTGGCCGTCGAGCACCATCAACAGGCACTCGTCGTTGTAGACCACTTCGCTGCGGCCATCTCCCTGAAAGTCAAACACCGAACTGCCCGTTCGATGGGAAGACTCATCCTGGACATAAATGCTCCACAACACCCCGTCGCCGGTACCCTTGGTGTCGCGAAGCTCGTGGCAGGCGCAGTGGTGCCCGTAGTCACAGGTTTCGATCTCGGGGCGTTCACACCCCGGCTGGTCGTCCATCAGCTCGTCGTCATCTTCCGCATCGGGGTTAATACAATCCAGATCGTAGACCGTGTAGCACTCCGCGGAGGCGATCCCGAACTCTGCGCTTCCGTCGCCATCAAAGTCCGCCACAATCGGCGAACCGCCGTCACCTCCGCCGTAGATTGGTAATTCGTACAACACTTCACCGTCGGTGCCTGCGACCACATAGACGTTGCCGTCGCCGGTGATGATAAACTCCGGGTCACCGTCGTCGGTTACGTCCCCGGCGGCGACGAACCGCCGGCCGTCCGGGGCGATGGCGCTGTCAGCACACCACTCTTCTTCGATCTCCTGATCGCCGGTCAGCGAGTACAGACAGCCCGCACCGAGCACCTCCAGCGTCCCGTCGCCGGTCACGTCCACCGCCGTGGTGTAGCCGTAGCCCCCCGAGTCGAGTCGCCCCAACAAATCGCCGGTGGTCCCCTCCAGCACCGCATCGCCCATGATGATCTCGATGTTTCCATCGGCGTTCAGATCGGCGACCACCGGAGCCGGCTGGTGGGAGTCGACGTCATCATCATTCCACCACAGATAACAGCCATCGTCGTCATCGTCCGGATCGGGGCAGTCCACGATGTTTTCCATCACCCCTATGCCTTCACTGCCGTGCTCCACGGCGACGATCTCGGGCAATCCATCGCCGGTGATATCCGCTGCTGAAAGCTGGGAACCGAAGTCGGTGCCGTGGTGGTCGTTGTAGTACACCGTATCGCCGGTTGCACCGTCAGCGACCACCGGAATCGAGACATTGTTGTCATCGGGATAGGCATTGAAAATCACGTTCGGCGTGCCATCGCCATCCATGTCCGCGACCAGCGGCGTCATCATCACGTTCTTGTACAGTGTGTCGCCCACCTCCACCCCATCCCACTGCCACATGATCTCCGGTTGCACCTCGTCGAAGTCGTACTCGTCCTCACAGACCAGATCCTCCGGAAAATCGTCGGGCAAACACTTGCCGATGCCTTCGTCGCAGTATTCGTCGAAACCACAATCCGTGAAGTGTTCGCAGTCATCGCCCGGCTCGACGCAGTCGCCGAAAATGCAGATCTCGCCGGCGTCGCAGCAGATATCAAACTCTTCGCCACACAGATCCCCCTCACATTCCTGCACACATTCGCCGTGGGGCCCGCATACCGGTTCGTCGCCTTCGCAGCAAAGCTCGCCCTGGAACCCACAGAACTCGCCCTCGCACTCCGGCCGGCAATCGCGGAACGTCTCACAGTCGCCATCTTCGTCGCATACCTCCACGTCCGTGCAGACTTCACCGTCTTCACAACAGGTACCGTCGTCGCCACAGATCTCGGTGGGACACTGGCAGCCCCCATCCTCACACTGTTCCGCATTTCGACATTGGTCCTCGTTATCACAGCCGCAAACCCCCTGATCGCACTGGCCCGAGGGACATTCGATGGGGTCGAGCCAACCACTTCCGACTTCGTCGCAGTAGATTACCGACTCACCGTCGTCGTCACAGCGGCTGTCACCGGGCTCGCAGACGTCGGGGATGCACCAGCCGTCGCTGCTGCAGCGAAGCGAATCGTCGCCACATTCGTCGTCCGCTTCACACTCGATCTGCAGGCAGACCCCTTCGTCGGCGTCGCAGTACGTGCCCTCTTCAGCGCATTCGCTGTGGTCGTCGCAACTGACACACTCGTCGCCGGGACAATCCTCGTGCACCCCCGTGCCGGTCTCATCATCCCCACAGCCAGCCCACATCCCTCCGGCCACCGCAAACGTCACTGCAAGTACCACCATCCAGATCCGCCGCATCCCGACTCCTGTTGCAACCGAAACAATCTCAACTCGGTTTCATCATAGAAGCCGCACCCCACCGTGACCAGCGCTCCCCCCAATCTTCAGCATCTCCATCTGCCCTTGTGCTACCACATCACCCCTTATCCGACTGCCCCAGCAGCCGGTCCAACTCCGCCAGATCCGGCGGCTTGGCCAGATGATGGTCAAATCCCGCCTCTTCGGACTGCTTAATATCCTCGGGGCGGGCGTAGCCGCTGATCGCAATGAGCCGCGTCGCCTCCAGATCCGGGTTGCGTCGTACCGCACGCGCCACCTCAAAGCCGCTCAACCCCGGCAGTCCAATGTCACAGATGACCACCTCCGGATTGTGCCGAAATGCAAGCTCCAGCCCTTCATCCCCGGACGTGGCGACCTCCACGGTGTGTCCTTTCAACTCCAGTACGCTCTGCAACAGCTCGACGGCGTCGGTGTTGTCCTCAATAATCAGGATCCTGCGGCCACCTTCGGTTTCTTTGTTGTTCATTCCTCCCTCCCGTTGTTTGTTCCCCTTGCGCTCCAGCGGAAGGCGAATCGTGAATTCTGCTCCCCTGCCGAGCCCCTCGCTCCTGGCGCTAACCCCACCTCCGTGCAGTTCCACCAACCCTTTCACCAGCGCCAACCCCAGTCCCAGCCCCCCGACGCTGTGTTCCAGCGACTCGTCGGCCTGTACGAACGGATCGAACAGGTTCTCCATCGTCTCCGGCGCCATCCCTTCGCCGTTGTCCACCACTCGAATCAGGGCAAATTCCCCATCTTCGTCGCTTTCCACGCACACACGTGCCCACCCACCCGGGTCGGTAAACTTCGCGACGTTGTGCAACAGGTTGCCTACCACCTGTGACAGCCGGTGGGAGTCCCCCATAACAGACACCGCTTCCCGGGCGGGACGGAACGTCAATTCAATGTTTCGGTCCTCCAGCAGACCGCGGTGATCTTCGACGACCCCTCCTACCATCTCGTTGAGCTCGATGTGCTGTAGATTCAGCTCGATCTTGTCCCGGTCGATGCGATTGACATCCAGCAGGTCATCGACCAGCCGGGTGAGCTGTTCGGTCTGACGTGCGATAACCTCCTTCGCACGATTCCATTGCTTGCTGTCCGGATCGGTCTGTTCCAACAGATGCAGACTCAACTCGATCGGTGCCAGTGGATTGCGCAACTCGTGGGACAACACCGCCAGAAAGCGGTCCTTGCGCCGGTTTGCCTCCCGCAGCCTCTCCTCAACCCAGGCCCGCTCCAGCCTCCACCACAGCCGGGCGGTCAGATCCCGCATCAGCTCGATTTCGTCGTCTCGCCACGCGCCCGGTTGTGCACGGTCGACGGCCAGCAAGAATTTCAACTCTCCGTTGCTCAAATGAGGCACCTGAACCGTCGCCTCCACACCGAATCGGCGGTACGCATCGCTCTGCTGCACATCGGAGAGTTCGGTACTGGCGTTCTCGACGATAAGCGCCGCACCGTTCTGGAGCCTCTCCATCGCATCGCCATCGAAAAGCGTTGAGAGGCGATATTCACCCACCGTGCTCTCGACGCTGCCATCGGTCCAGTCGTGGACGTTCTCGATGTGATCCTCGGCCACATCGACACGGGCAAACGCAACCCGGGACACCTCAAGATGTTCGCCCAACCGCCGGGCCACAACCTCCATGATCTCGTCGGGACGGGACAGCCGCGC
>SKMT01000133.1 GCA_007120915.1 Myxococcales bacterium
ACCGCCACCGTTACAGGCGTTGGAGGCTCCGGCAACTCCCAGATCGCTGCCAGCCCACATGCCCCCAACGTGTTGCCATCACCGTCGGTCGCGGCAAAATCGACTTCGCCCAGGCTCACTGCTGCACCTGCTGGATTTCCGGTAAAATACTCCTCGGTGTGCAGGTCGTCGAACTCGGCGTGCCCTCCCAGCAGATCACGCAGATCCTCGGGCTCAAATCCCTCCTCTGGCCGATGATGGATCCGGGGGTCGATGTAGTGGACCATCACCGTGGAGACATCGTGGCGATACTCAAACGGCGGTTCTTCGTACACGTAATTCTTCCAGATCAGCCGGTACAAAAAGACCCAGCCGATCACCAGAAACACCGCCGGGCGGTAGGTCGCCCAGAACCCATCGTCCACTCCCATCCCCAACGCCACAGTGATGGCACAGGTAATCGGCAGCGCGATGATCAGAAACACCACCGTCATCAACCGGCCCCGACGCCGTTTCTTGTTGCGAATGGAGCGGTTGGCTTTCAGCTTCGAGGCGAGCGGGTCCTCGATGAACTCGCGCAGTTCTTCGTCGGTGGGAACGGACATCGGTAGGAATTACTCGTCGACTTGTTCGTCGGCGTCATGAAGCGATGCGTCCGGTGGCTCTTGTTCTGCTTCCTGCTGCTCGACGTCATCCTCCTGCTTCTGCTCCGGCTGCTCTTGAGCATCGGCGGCTTCATCCTGCCCCTGGTCCAACTCCTGTTGAGCATCGGCGGCATCAACGTAAGGCGTCTCACCCGGCATATAGTGATCGGGCCGCTCAGTAGCAGTCAGATACCACCCACCGATGACAACACCGACGATAATGATGGTGTAAATCGTCCACCTGAGCCGTTTCGACAGAAACATCGCCAACTCCTTGAGACCGGATCCGTAATCGCCCGGGCGACAGAAGCGTAGCATTGAGCCCGCGATTCGTGCACCAGCAATCCTCCTTATCCCCCTATCTCCCGCATCTCCTCTATCCCCTTTTGGTTACACCCGGCGACTCAAAGAGAAACGGTTGTTAATCCTGCCATCTCATCACAATCCGAGTAGCTTGCGGAACACATCCAAGAAAAACCCGGCGACGGCCTCACCTGCGGAGCGACGATGTTTTCGAACCGACGGGTTTTTCTCGGCGAACACCATTCCTTCTCCTTCGAACACGTCGACGACCAGCGGTTCTCGCTTTGGGTCGACTAAGTAGGGAAGAAACGTCGCCGAGCGCTGGGTCTGGTAGGTCAGGCGGGTGTCGAAGCCGATGACCAGGGGCATCCGCTTTTGTTGGCGACCGCCGTCGACGGACTGGCCCATCACATCGCCGTATCCTTCCACAATCAGCGTTCCCGTGCCCGAGAAGACGATGAATCGAACCTGAGAGGTCGCCCAGGCGTGCAGATTGGTTAACCGCCAGGTCGAGTCGATGGTGATGTCACCGATCACCCCGACGACGTGGCGGGCGCGAAGCACCACGCCGGGGTGATCTTTCAGATCGATGGTCATCAGATAGGTGTCTGGATCATCGGGAGTGCCCAGGGTGACGGTTCGGGTAGAATCGGCGGCCTGCACAGCCTGAAGTCTCGTCAGAAGCACCAGCCCGCTGATGTAGCTGAGGTTGGGGGCCTGCCGGTCGAAGAACAACTCGCTCTTTGCCCCTTCTCGCTCTGATTGCACGTAGCCGATTCGGCTTACCAACTGTTCGCCAGGGGGCACGTCTACCTGCAATGTTCGCTTGCTTTTCCCACACTCGATCAACGGCTCGTCGTCAGCATCGGGAGTGTCTTCTCCTTCACCGGATAGGGAGTGCAGCTCAATGGGTTCGGCCCGCGAAACCAATGGCATCCCTACGAAATACCAGAGAGTTCGCCGCAGATAGGGCGCCGCGAAGATCAGCAGAGCGACCACCAGCAGGTAGGGCCAGCGGTCGCGAAATTCGATCCACAGCCAGTTTTCGTCGCGCAGCGTCGATGCCTCCATACGGATTTCATCGAGCTGCTGTTGCACCTGCTGGTTTTCGGCGGCCAATTCGTCCATCGCGTCCAGTGAGTCGCCGAGTTGTTTTTCGAATTCGGCGGTCTGGTCCTGGAGGTGTTCACGGGCCGCCTGACGATGAGCTTCGGCTTCTTTGCGGGCCTGTTCGCGTAGGTGATCGACCGCATCTTCGACGGCCCGTCGTTGGTCTTCGATTCGTTCGTCCGTCGCCTCAACGCTGCGGCGCACCGCTCGGCAGGCGAGCCAGTCGACGGGGTTCCAGCTTTCGCAGTAGCGGGCAACCAACTCGTCGGCCGCCCCGGTGGCCCCTTCGATATGGTCTTCGAGGCCGGTTTGAACGTCGTCGATCTGCTGTTCGGCCGCCTCTTCGATGGCCACCAGCTCCTCTTCGAGCTGCTGCTCCCAGCGTTGCTGTTCCTGGTGCAGCCGGATCTCCAACGCCCGGCGGCGGGCATCGTGCGCCGTCGACTCACCCTGCTGGCGGGCGAGCATCTCCGTGTATTCGTGTCCCTCTTCCTGAAGTTCGTCGAGCCGCTGAGGCGTCTCCAGCCCCTCGCGAAGTGACGGCCCCGCCTCCGTGATCAGCATTGTGCCCGCAAACAGCACCGCCACCAGCGCGCCGATAATCAGCGCGCTTTTCAGAAGCGTCGTCACTATTGCGGAGATCAATTGCATCGAGCCGATTATCGACTACGACACCGGAGGAATCAAAAACCGCAGCGCATTTTCGACGATCGAAAACCGAAAGGACTCTCCATGAACGGGCTCTCCGTCCAGATTCAGGGGAATATCGTCGCCGAATTCTACCTCAACCTCCGCAACTTGCCGATAGATCAGCGGCCCGAAATCACCGGTCGACTCCGCGCGGACCATCTGACGGCCGTGGCGGGCCATCTCTCGAAGTGGCATCTCCGGTACAATGACAACGTCCAGAAACCCATCATCCAATCGTGCCGCCGGGCACAGTGTCCAACCGCCGCCGGACTGCCGGCCGTTGCCGACGAACAGAAATGCCAGCTCCCCCTGCCAGTCCAGCCCCTCGGCGTTGATACGGGCTTGTCGGGTGGGCAGATCGAACGCCGCGGGGATCGCCCGCACGAAGTACGCAAAACTTCCGGCCACATCCTTCAACTGTTGTGACGCCTCGGAGGTCACTTCTGCAGCCACTCCGGCGGTGGCCATGTTCACGAAATATCGATCCTCCAACTGCACATGGCCGACATCGATGGGGGTGGGCGCCGTCTGAAGCCAGCCCAGCAACTGCTCTGGGTTGTCCCGGGGAAAAATATTCAGGCTTGTCAGAAAGTCGTTGCCCGTTCCGTAGGGCAGTCCCCCGATGATGGGGCTGGCTTCTCGGTGCATCACGCCGTTGACCACTTCATGGATCGTACCGTCGCCTCCGCAGGCGATGACAGCGTCGACGCCGGCGTCGACCGCTTCTTCGGTGAACATTTTGGTGTGCCCCCCCTCCCAACTGACGCGGACCTCCATCTCATAGCCGTCGTCACGAAGCTGCTCGACGACCTGTCGCAGATCATCGTCGTCGGCAGCAGCACCGTTGAGGATCAGTGTAATTTTCGTGGCGTCTTCCATGAGCAACCCTGCAGCCAGTGGTAGAAGTTACCTGATCTGTTCCCGTCAACTCTTAGCACCAAAACCACTGCCGCTACCAAACCCCCCTGTCTCACGCCCTCACCCCTGCATTGCAACAAAGGTTAGCGCCCGCTAAGGTCGCGGCGATTCGCTGATTGTTTTTGCTGTCGAGGTCGGAATGGTTCGGGACATACGCCACTGGTTTCATCTATTCGCCCTTCTCTTCTTCACTGCCTCCCTGCTTCTTGCCGGGTGCGGAGACTCCGAGCCCGCCGGACCGGGAGATCCCAACGACGAGGAATGCGAAATCGACTGCGAGATCGGCCAGTCTGAGTGCACCGACGACGGTGCAGTGCAGGTATGCACAACGCTCGACGGCTGTCCGGCCTGGACCGAATCCTCGGAGTGCGACGACGGTGAAATCTGCGAGCAGGGTCAGTGCATCGACGATCCCGAAGACTGCGAGGTCGACTGCGAGATCGGTGAGTCACAATGCCGCGGCGACGGCGTCGAATACTGTGTCGAATCCCAGGGCTGTCCCGACTGGACCGAGCCGATCGCCTGTGAGGGCGATCAGAGCTGTTCGGGGGGCGCCTGCGTCACCGAGTGCGACGACGAGTGCACTCCGGGCGATCGAAGCTGTGAGGACACCGGCTCCTACCGGGTATGCGAATACGACGCCGACGGCTGCGGGGTGTGGGTAGATCCGACCGAATGCAGCGAGTTTGAGCTCTGTTCTGCCGGCCAGTGCGTCTCCGACTGTGATGACGCATGCGATCAGGGCGACACCACCTGCGACGGCGATGGCTTTCAGGTCTGCCAACTGCAGGAAACGGGCTGTCTCGACTGGTCGGATTCGCTCGAATGCCCCGACAACACCGTCTGTGACGGGGGAGAATGCACACAGGACTGCACCGACCAGTGCAGCGACGAAGGAGAGACGGTCTGTGACGGCGACGGCGGCGTCCAGATCTGCCAGGAAGGTGCCGACGGGTGCCTGGACTGGTCGTCGACGGTGACCTGCTCCGATGGTTCTGTCTGCTCTGATGGAGCCTGTATTGGAGATGACGACGACTGCACCGACGCCTGCACCGGCGGCGCCACCATCTGCGGCGCCGACACCGACCTGCTGGCCTGCGAGATGCAGCCCACCGGCTGCTACGACTGGTCCGCCGAGGACTGCGACAGCGGCGAGATCTGCGATGACGGTGACTGCATCGAAGAATGCACCGACCAGTGCAGCGGCGGCGCCACCCAGTGTGGTTCCGACGGCGTTCAGCTCTGCCAGCAACAAGCCGACGGCTGCTACGACTGGTCCGACTCCATCGACTGCCCCGACAACACCGCCTGCGACGATGGCCAGTGCGTCTCCGACTGCACCGACCAGTGCAGCGACGAAGGCGACACCACCTGCGACGGCACCACGGCCTTCCAGGTATGCCAGTATCAGGCCGACGGCTGTCTCGACTGGGCCGCCTCGCTCAGTTGCCCCGACGCCACGGAGTGCGACGACGGCGAATGCGTCGCCGACTGTCCCGACGAGTGCACCGCCGGCGACACCACCTGCGACGGCGACTCCGTACAGGTGTGCCACGAAGACGCCAACGGCTGCACCAGTTGGACCGACTCCGTGGACTGCTCCGACGGGCTGACCTGCTCCGACGGCCAGTGCGTCGAGGACTGCTCCGACCAGTGCACCGATGGCGCAACCCGGTGCGCCGGCAACGGCATCGAGCTCTGTGAAGAACAGACCAACGGCTGTCTCGACTGGTCCGGGCCCTTCGGCTGCCCCGACAACAGTCAGTGCGACGGCGGTGAATGTGTCAGCCTCGATGAAGATGATTGCTCGCCGGACAATCCCGACGGACTCTGCCCCGAAGGCGAAATCTGCGACGACGGCGAGTGCATCGACGAAAACTGCTCGTCCGAAAACCCCGATGGCTTCTGCCCGGCCGGCGAAATCTGTGACGGAGGCGAGTGCATCGACGATCCGATGTGCAACTGCGCCGACGACGAGGTGTGTGTCGACGGGCAGTGCCACCCTGAAGAGGACGAATGCTCCACGGCCAACCCCGACGGGCTGTGCGACTCCGGGTTCGACTGCATCGAAGGTGAGTGCATCTCCGACAACGCCTGCGACGCCGACAACCCGGGCGGGGTCTGCCCCACCGGTCAGTGGTGCGACGGAGGCGATTGCGTCGAAATCGACGACGACGGGCTCTGCTCGGACTTCAACGACTGCACCGCCACCTGGTTTGACTACGACTACAACCTCTGTCTGACCGACCCCGTCAACAATCCCTGTGACGACGGCAACGCCTGCACCGACAACTTCTGCGACGACGGTGACTGTCA
>SKMT01000037.1 GCA_007120915.1 Myxococcales bacterium
CAGCGCGAGAATCTCGAAGGGGTGCTCGACGATGCCGACGAGCGCGGCGAGCCGTTTGAGCTTGTGATCATCGATACCAATGTGGAGACCGAGTTGGGGGACAATTGTTTCGATCAGCTCATACGCCTGGAGCGGTGGCGCAGTCTCCCCGTGGTGGCTGTGTCGTTTGCAGAGTCGGCGCCAACGTTCGAGGCCCGCGACGATGATGCACTGACCTGGCTGTCGAAGCCGATCAAGCCCGATGACCTGGTAGGCGCGATAGCTGACGTGGTGCGCGCGGAATCCACCGGGGTGGGCATCGCCGGAGAAGATCGAGAAAAGCAAGAGGGAATATGCGTGTTGCTCGTCGAAGACAGTCGGGTCAACCAGAAGGTTACCGCCGGGCTACTGGAACGTCGGGGCCACCAGATCGACATCGCCGACGATGGGGTCGGTGGGGTGCACCGATACCGGGAAAACCCCGAGAGATACGACCTGATCCTGATGGACGTGCAGATGCCCAGGATGGATGGGTTCGAGGCGACCCGTCGCATCCGGCACGTCGACCGAGAGAGGGATCGTCATGTTCCGATCGTGGCGCTGACGGCCCATGCGATGAAGGGAGACCGAGAGCGGATGCTTCAGGCGGGCATGGACGACTATCTGGCCAAACCGGTGCAGGCCGAGGATCTGTATCGGCTTCTTCAGCGCTGGCGCAGCGAAGAGGAGTCCGGCCAGCAGACGTCCGGAAAACGACCGTCCGACACTGAAGGGCAACGCCAACCGCGCGACACCGAGGAGGCATCGATGAGTCAGCAGCAGGCCTACGATCCGTCGGTGGCGCTGGAACGAATCGGAGGCGATGAGGAGTTGTTGGAAGAACTCAACAACAGCTTTTTGGCCGAATCAGGAGAATGGATTCGCAAGCTGGGCGACGCGCTGGAGGACGGTGATGTGGCGCAGGCGGCGAACATCGCTCACACCATCAAGGGGGCAGCCGATGCGATCGGGGCGGTGGAAGTGACCACACTGGCCCGCCAGATCGAACAACAGGGCCGCCATAAGCAGCTAGACGACGCAAGGGAGAAATTCCCCCGGCTCGAAGAGAGTGTGTGGCGGCTCGAAGAGTTGTTGGAAGACAGGTGATATGCGAGCGACCCAGCCACCAACCCTCTCAGAGGCTGGCGTGAGCCCGTGGGGCCGGGGCTGTATCGATGGCGTCGAAACTGCGCAGCCGTTCAAGCTGACGACGCAACGGCTCGAGCACCCGGTAGCTCACCGGTGGGGACAGGCTGCTGACCAACTCGGCGATCAGCTCCGTAAACTCACGATGGGCACGGGATTGTCGGTCCTGCTCCAGTTGGTCACCGGAGGTGAGCCCGGGGGCATCGATGTGTCGGAGGCTGGCCTCTCGGCGAAGCGTTCTCCGATCTAGTGTCAACAGTTGCCTGAGCCTTTTTTGCAGCAGAGAATCGCTCTGTGAGGGAAACTGGTCCAGCATCTGCTGGATGACGAAGAGGCGACGCGCCGGCGACAGCGGTGTTGCCTTCAATTCTGCGAGGAAGTCGACGTCCATGGTACATCCTGTACGAATTGGGGGACACCTGTACCGAACAACGGTGCAGGCGTGGCTGTCCCGCCGCCGGGCATGCCGGAGTCATCATCATCCATGAATCGGCGGGAAGCCGAGTCGAACTACCAGACCACTGGCCGGGTTCGATTCCGACCTTACAGCTACAACTTTCACAACTGACGGCACTATAACACGATTCCGGTAAGAGATGGAAGTTTCGTTGTAGAGGCGTGGTCACTTAGTAGCATTAGAGCGAAATAGCGTGGGGCATGTGTCACGAACGTTGAGTCGAAGCTCCCCACAAATCTTAGTTCGCCGGAGGCGTAGTTCAGCCGGAGGCACCACAAATAGATGGCGGTGGTGGAGGCACGGCGGCCGACAGGTCGTGAGGTGGTGGGAGCGCGACCTGACGGGTTGCAGGGAGGGGATTTGGCGTAATTGTTGCAGTCCTTCAGACTGATCGATGGCGTGGATGCGTTCCTTTCGAACGGGAGATACTGTGATGATGAAGATGCGAAGGGCTGCGGTTGTGGTGGTTGTGATGATGATCGTCGCGGCGGCAGGCTGTGCACTGTATGACTCGGATCCGGCCGACGATCAGGTGCAGCAAAACAATGAGGACCAGCAGGACGACCCCAACTCCGAGCAGCCGTCGGACAACAACGACGACGAAGACAACCAGCCCAACAATGACGAGAACAACGACGGGGCCAACGACGCGAATCAGACGTCCAATAATGATGCGAATGACGATGATCCCGACACTGCCAGCAGGGTCGAGCAATTGATCAGCGGCGACGAGTTTGAGCGGCTCGACATCCGGGTGTACTACGTCGACGGTCGTCAGCCACGAGATGGCGTCGCCGATGAACTGGCCGATGGCATCGAACAGATCATCGACAAGCCGGAAGGTGTGGACGTGACGATGGATGCCGAGATCGGTGAGACGGCACCGTCGGAGGGCTGGGAGTTTTCCGATCTTCAGGAGTTGACCGACGATTACGCCGCCGGGGATGTGGACGACGACACCATCGTGGTGCAGACGCTGCTGGTGGATGGAGAGTACGCCGAGTCTGACTCCAATGTCCTGGGTGTGGCCTGGGGGCACGAACATGCAGTGTTGTTCATGGACCAGATCGAACAGTCCTGCCAGAACGCAAGTATCCTGGGCATCGACGCCGAAGAACTCTGTGAACATGCGGAGCTGACGGTGTGGCGCCACGAGATCGGTCATGTTTTGGGCCTGGTCAACAATGGTGCGCCGATGCAGACGGACCACGAAGACCAGGACAATCAACGCCACTGCAAACACGACGACTGTGTGATGTACTGGGCGTACCGCAACCCGGGGATGATGGACCGACTCGGCGAGCGGCTGCTCGACGGTGAGCAGTCGGCGCCAAACTTCGGTGACGCCTGCCTTGCCGATCTGGATGCTGTACAGTAACCAGCCGATGGACTGATTCGACGGGGCGGCACCGTCAGAGGTATCAGATGTGAGCGCTCAGAAGCGATTTAACATTGAAGCTGTGCGAGCCTGGATACGGGGGCTTCCCGGGCTGCCGGGCAGGATCATCCGATTTGCTATCCGGGTGTTGGTGCGGTTTTTCGGCAAGAACAACGGGCTAATTCTCGCCGGAGCCGTCGCCTACAACACTCTGCTGTCGCTGGTGCCGCTGTTTGCGGTGATCCTGATCTTCTTTTCGACGTTCAAGGACAAAGAGCAGCTTCTGGACACCATCAAAGCCGAGCTCGATCTGGTGGTGCCCGGCCAGGCCGATGCCATCGGGGCGGTGCTCGTCGATTTTGCCGATCAGATGGAGGTGATCGGGATCATCGGGCTGGCGGTGCTGCTGTTTTTCAGCAGTATCGCGTTTCGGATTTTAGAAAACGCGATGGTGGAGCTGTTCGATATGCCCGCCGAAAAAGAGAAGCGCTCCTTCTGGGTGTCGGCGCTGATCCCCTATCTGTTTATCTGTCTGATGGGGCTGGGAATCGTGTTGGTCACGGCGGGGACATCGTTTCTGGATGCGATTCCCACCGAGGCGTTCGAAGTGCCGCTGATGGGCTGGGAGGTCAGCATCGACGCGACGCGTTCGGCGGCGCTGTACGTGTCAGGAGTAGTGGGGTTGGTGTTGCTGTTTACGGCGGTGTACATGGTGATGCCGCTACAGAAGATCGCCTTTACCCGCGCGATTGTCGGGGGGCTGACGGCGACGATTCTGTGGGAGGCGGTGCGCCACTTTCTGGTGTGGTACTTCACGCACATCTCGCTGGTGAACGTGGTGTACGGGTCGCTGGCGACGGTGATTATCGTGCTGTTGTCGATGGAGATCGCAGCGGTAATTTTGTTGTTGGGCGCCCAGGTAATCGCTGATCTGGAGCGGGCCGCACGTGCCGGAGCACCCTGGTATGAGGGCCCGATTCTGCATCGTCCTGACAAGAAGGACTGTGAAACACAGCAAGAGACTGACAAGGGGGAAGACGGCACGCCCGATGGGCAGCAGCCGGGGCGCAAGAAGGTGCGCACGCACCGCAGGGTCAAGGAGTCGTGAGTCTTGGGTCGTGGGTCTTGGGTCGTGGGTCTTGGGTCGTGGGTCTTGGGTCGTGAGTCTTGGGTCGTGGGGTCGGAGTGGCGTGGAAGCGTAGTGGGCTGGGAGCGTGAATCGGGGGTAGACCGCTTTATCACCCCTGGCGCTCCGTGGTACCAATAGGAGTCTGCAAACGTCACGTCTTGCTGTGGAGAAACACCATGACCAAGCTGCGACTGCTTTCGTTGGTTCTGGCCGGCATCTTCTCGGTGATCGGCTGCGACGCAGCCCCGCAGGACTCGGCCGACGAATACGTAGTCAAAGACCGATTCGCTGAAACGGCAGCCGCCGATCAGGCCGAAGCGACTGGTGCCGGCTCGGAAAGGGAGAGGGACGAGGCTGATTTTTCCGAACAATACGACGGCGAAGATACCCAGAGTCCGGACCGCCAGTTGGTTTATACCGCCGAGTTGGTGCTGGCGATCTTCGATGTCACGGCAATCCAGGAGGAGGCCATCGACCTGGTGGAGAGCATCGGCGGATACGTCTCGCGTCGCTCCTCGAAGCAGTTGGTGTTGCGCGTGCCTGCCGCCAAATTTCGCGCCACCCTCGATGAGTTGTCCGAACTCGGAGATGTCCTGGAGTTGAACTGGCAGGCACAGGACGTCACGGACAAGGTGCGCGACATCGAGATTCGGATTCAAAATGCCCGCGAGTTGCGCGGACGTCTCGAAGATCTTCTAGAGCGCGCCGATACCGTCAAAGATGCCCTCGAAATCGAGGCGGAACTGGAGCGCATCACCCTTGAGATCGAGCGTCTGGAGGGGGAGCTTGAAAGTTTCGAAGATCGTATTGCCTACTCTACGATTGAAATGAATTTCGATCCGAAACGTATCGAGGAGATGCCGGACGACGAGTTCCTCCTCCCCGTGGCCTGGATCAACGATCTGAGTGTCGAATCGCTGCTTGAAGCCCCGGAGCATCTGCGATGAGTTTCCGAACTGCTCTGCCCATTCTGCTGGTTGGCGCTCTAATCTTGTTCACCGGCTGTGAATACGATGCCTTCGAGGTCGATACACCTCCGGAGATGATCGAGATTACCACCGACGACGACCACCACCAGTTCGTAGCCATGACTGCCGACGGCGTCACAGTGCGCGCCCGAGCGCTACGACAAGGGGATGACCGAAGCGCCGAGACGCCGCGTGCCGAACACGACTTCTGGGTCGATGCTGTCCGTGAGCGGATGCGCACCCGAGCAGGCTACGCGCTGCTCGATCAGAGCGACGTGCGATCCGCCGATGGCACGGAGGGGACCCGACTGGAATTCGGCCGCGACCATGAAGAGACTCCCTACCTGTACTGGCTTACACTGTTTGTTACGGAGGAGACGGTACACGTTATCGAGGCCGGAGGTCGCAAGGAGCGCTTCGACGGCGCCCGGGATGCCGTCGAAGAGACACTCGACGGCTATCGCGTACTGCGGTGATGTCATAGCTGCCCGCATCGCGATCCCCGGGTTATGCCCCGGGGATCGCGATGCGGGTCAATCCTCGATTTCCACGCAGGTAGCCGGCGTTTCGTGC
This sequence comes from Myxococcales bacterium, assembly GCA_007120915.1. Classification (GTDB taxonomy): domain Bacteria; phylum Myxococcota_A; class Bradymonadia; order Bradymonadales; family Bradymonadaceae; genus SLJM01. Next base: position 5,670 of record SKMT01000037.1, read on the forward strand.
ATCTGGGGCTGGTCGCACTGGAAGGCATCCGGGTTGTCCTCATAGGGACATTCGTAGCCTTCCGGGCAGTCGTAGTCATCCCAGCAATGTTGCTCCGTGGAAGGTGGGACCCGGCAGGTGCCCTCACCGCCTTCGGTACACTCCGCATAGTAGCAGTACATATCTCCGGCGTTGGCGACGTTGCTGTCCCAGCAGTCTTCGTCGTCAAAACAGCAGGGTTTGGTGGGATCGGTGGGCGTGGCGGAGGGCTCGTATTCGCATAACTGGTAGACGTCG
>SKMT01000314.1 GCA_007120915.1 Myxococcales bacterium
ACGGTTTCATCGATTTCGACGACCTGACCGCCGAGGAAGCTCAGAAGGTCTATGACGAATTTGGCTTCGACCTCGACGATGAACTCTCTATCAGCGACGTCGTCGATGTCATCGAAGCTGAGTTTGATCCCGACGAAGAGCCACAGGCGGATGTTCAGCCCGATGCCGACCCTCACAAAACCTGGGAACGCACCACCGAGCAGCTCTCCCAGTTGGTCGAAACGTACTACCTTACCTACGACGAACTGCCCGAGGACCTGGAAGCGATGACCAAAGGAGACACTCCGCTCATCGAGGAAATCCCGGAAGATCCCTGGGGCAACGACTACATCTACGAAATCGAGGGTGAACGAGACTTCACGATTCGCAGCAAGGGCGAAGACGGCGAAGAGGGAACGGACATGGATCTAGAGCTGGACTGACCGTCGGCGACACCGGCGCATTACCGGTGGGCTGCTCACCCGCTAAGTTCAATTCCCCCGCCGCACCACCACCTCGCGCCGCCCCGACCGATCCCGGCTGATCGTCATCTCCCAGGGCCGGCAACACACCTCACAGTCCCGCACCAACTGCCCCGTGGTCTCCGGGTCAATCCAGATCTCGATACGCTCGAAGCACCAGGGGCACTGCACTGTCACCGTTGCGGCTCATCCCCCCCTTGACGACGAACCGCGATTCGACTCTCCTGCAGCATAATCCTGGCATCGTAGATACTGACAGACTCAAGCCCCCATTGTACCCGTACAACCGGACAGACCGATGACCTCGCTTCCAGGCCCCCTTCGCCCTGCGGATCTGCCCGCTTTCGTCACCGTCAGCTCGATTGTGCTGGTTCTGTTGACTGGACCGACGATCGGCTGCTCGACCACAACGGCTACCCCTGACGAGAGGCAACAAGAAGCCCCGATCGCCGACGACCAGGGCGTCGCCGAATCCGAATCCGGCACCGACGAGGATCGACAACTCGAGGCACAGAATCTCGGGATGACCGAATTCATGGCCTGGGAAGCCTGGCAGGTCACACGCGCAGATGCTCCGGATCTGGACGTCTACGTCGAACGCGACGACGAACCGCGGCCCGTGGTCGTCTTACTCCAGGGATCGGGCTGCACTCCCCTGTTCTTCACGTTTCCCATGGGGATGGGCTCGTCGCTGATCTTTCTGAGCCAGCTCAGGGAGAGAGATCATCCCGTCCACTACGTTACCGTCGAAAAACGGGGCGTCGAGTCCTTCGGCCCTCGCCCCGAAGGTGATCCCGGAACCGCCGAGGGTTGTTCGGAAGAGTATCTCGAGGGGCTGGCCAAACCGCTTCGCGTCCAGGACGTCGTCGACGCCATCGAAGCCCTCTCCGATGAACCGTGGGCCGAGCAAATCCTGGTCGCCGGCCACTCCGAAGGCGTCGCCATCGCCAGCGGTGTCGCCGCCCAACTTGATGACCAGCTCACAGCGGTGGGGCTCTTCTCGAGCGCCGGCCCCTCACAGCTCGCTGATTTCGCGATGTACTCTCACCGCACCGGTGACGCCTCCGAGGTCAGCGAGACCTTCGATGACATCCTCCAACTGACCACCGAACCTGACGAACTCGACTCCTGGGGGGGCCACCCCGTCGAGCGATGGACGAGCTTCGCCGTCGATACCACCCCCCTGGAGGATCTCCGCGACACCTCGGTTCCTGTTTTCGTGACCCACGGCACCGAAGACAGGGCTTCTGCCATCGAGAGCGCCGATGTCTTCGTCGTCGAACTTCTTCGCACCGACTCGCAACGTCCCCTGTCGTATCTGCGCCTCCACGACGTCGACCACGGCCTCCAGATCCGGGACACCGAGATTTCCCGCATGGACGACGTGTTCGACCATTTCCTCGACTGGGCTCTCTCCGATGACCCACCGAGAGAAATCATCGTCGATGCTTTCGACGAGGACGACGAAAAAGACGCCGAACAATCTGACGCTGAACAATCCGACGATGCACCGTAAGCCCAACGGGACCGCCGCCACAGCGCCCCGCCGGCCGCCAGCTCTCCCCACCACCGTTAGATACGCTAAACTCAATTCCCCCGCCGCACCACCACCTCGCGCCGCCCCGACCGATCCCGGCTGATCGTCATCTCCCAGGGCCGGCAACACACCTCACAGTCCCGCACCAACTGCCCCGTGGTCTCCGGGTCGATCCAGATCTCGATGCGCTCGAAGCACCAGGGACATTGCACTGTCACCGTTGCGTCCATGTTGTCGGTGGCCCCTCAGAATCGGAATTCCATCTCGTGCTGAAACCGGGTGTGCCCACCGGCGTCGGTGGCGGGAAACGACCAGTTGCGAGCACGCCGGATGAAACACTCCTCGGCTTCGTGGGAGCGAAGCGACGACTCCGCAACCCGGATCATTCGCACATCGCCGTCGGCGCCCACGGCGATGTCGAATGTCACGGACCCAGACATTTCGCCGTAGGTGTCGAGCACCTCGGCGTAGCAGTCGACAAGCTGGCCGCGGTTGGCGTTGACCACGTTCTGGATCTCGCTGTCCTCCAGCCGCCCGGGCCCGCCGGTGGGCTCACCCGAGCTCTCGGCGCCGAGGTCGAGCTCGATCTCGTCGGGGTTGAAGCCCTCCTCCTGGTAGCCCGCTTCCGGAGCGTCGTAGGGGCGGGGTTCAGGCCGTTCGCCGCCGACGGCGCCACCCCCGGGACCAGCCGCCGCGCCAGTCGGCGCCGCGGAGTCTGCCGTCTTGTCTTCCTCCTGGTCGGTTTCGTCCTGTGCTACACCATCGGTCTCTTCGCTGGATTCACGGTCGGGGATCAGCCCCTGTAAATCTGCGGCCAACTCTCCCACCTCGATTTCTTGAACCGCGGCGACGGCGTCGTCCACATAGGGCACGTCGTACTGGTAGACCACCAACGCTCCGAGGCCCAGAAGCACCAGAACCAACACGCAGCCGCCTGCCTTCGTGTGCGGCTCAATCCCCTGCTGTTGTACTGTATCGGACTCCAGATCCATTTTGGCTCGCCCGGGGCCGGTGTTCCGTGACTGTTCCATGCAATGGCCTGCGAACATACCGGACCGGGGGCGCCAGAAAAAGGCGCTCTGTTCCTCAGATTCACCCGTGATCGGTTAAACATCGTTTGAGCTGCGGTTGTGGCTGAAGCAGTAGTTTGACCGGCCGGCGTCGTGGGTCTTACGTCGTGGGTCTTGGTATCGTGCTATAACGCCCCCAGACTGCAGCGATACAAGCAACAGAGCCGCAGTTGTAGTTTTCAGGCCCATGTGCGGCTTGTCCCACATGGGAATACGTTTGAGTTGCTACCTTCATGTGCCCCCCATTCTTGACCTCGACGGGCTTGTCCCGTCGGTATCTTTGCGGCGTGGCAAGCCCGCCGTAAACGAGGGGAGTCGCTTTTGTGAGTTCGTGCCGTCAGTTTGTGCTTTTCCCACCTTGGGAGTGGAGAAGAGATGACAGATTAAAAATCCAAAACACACAACGGCGATCCACAGACATTGTCCCGGCTGTTCGAGGGGCAATTCATCCACCTGTTGGCACTGTGCGCTCTGATCGGCGCCACCGCCGCAGTGGCACAACTCCCGCAGATGACACAGGGAGAACTCTGGGGGCTGACGGCAACCACCTGGCTGTGGATCGCCCTGGGATCCGCCGTAGCCCACCAGGTGTATGTCTGGGCGGTGTGGCGCGCCGAGTTGCACTACGAGGCGGTGACTCGACTGCTGGGAGCGAAGGGGTTTCGCATCTTTCAGCTCATCTTCGCCGTGCTCGGATTGAGCCGATTTTCCATCGTCGCGTTGGCGGTGGCAAACCGGGACCAACTGGCGATACCGGCGTTTCTCCGGTGGCCGATGGCGGTGCTGTTCATTGTTCTGGCGGGATATCTGTTCTACTCGGTGATCCGCTACTTCGGATTCGATCGCGCCGCCGGGCTCGACCATTTCGACACCGATATCCGTGATGCTCCGCTCGTCGATCAGGGAATCTTCCGGTTCACCTCCAACGGCATGTACATCTACGGATTTCTGATCCTCTGGGTACCGGGACTGATCCTGCAGTCTCCGGCCGCCCTCGTCGCCGCCGGTTTCCAACACCTCTACATCTGGGTGCATTATTTCTGCACCGAAAAGCCGGATATGGAGTTCATCTACGGCGACGATTGATCGCTAGAAGACTTCAGCGAATACGGTACCAACGGGTGTAAGCAACAGGGCCGTAGCTGTAATCTCCAGGCCCATGTGCGGCTTGTCCCACATGGGAATAAGTTTGAGTTGCTACCTCCACGGGCCCCCATTTTTGGTTTCGACGGGCTTGTCCCGTCGGAGTATTGCGGCGGGACAAGCCCGCCGTAAACAGGAGGGGGGAGCCATCTTTCTAGCTGCCCAAACTTTCTCCCCTGGCGGATAAACCGCACAGGGGCCGTCGAACTCTACGTCGTCATCACCCGACCGCCCACTGCGCCTTCGCGCATCTGCGTTGCAGTGCTTCGCGTTCCGGGGTTTCGCGATCAGCGCTTCGCGTTCAGCTTCTGCGTCCTCGACGCCTCCGTGAGATCCGCACCGCCCCGTCATCGCGCCGAACCACCATCAGCCCGAACAGCGCGGCGACCAGAATCAACGCGCCCATCGGTGTCGTTGCCGTCGATGCTGCGGCGCATCCGGAACTGGTCTCGGACGAGCCTCCTGACCCATGTCCGCGGGAGCGCTCATGTGGGTCCACATCCAGGATAACCGAGCTGAGCGCCACGGTTTCGCCGTTGAAGACCTCTCCGCCGGTGGTGTTCGGGCCCTCAGCCTGATGATTGCCCTGGCGAGTCCAGTTGCCCCAGTCCGGATCCATACAGTCGATGCCTTCATCCCAGGCGTGGCGGATGTTGTAGCGGGCCTGGAACTCGTTGATGTCACCGGGCTGTGCGCCCTCCTCGAGGTTGCCGTCGTCGTCGTACACCTCACGGCCTCCCACGATCGGTTCTGCCTTTTCGAACACCAGGTCTTCACCGATATCATCTTTTTCGTATCGCATGTGAAGCCGGGAGATCACCCACTGATGAGGATCGACCCAGCCATCGTAGTCGGCCAACACCTCAGCGCCCAGAATATCGATATCCTCCGGGAACATCCCCCATGGCATGTCGGAGGGACAGGGATCACAGCTTCCGGCGTTCCAGGCGTATTCAGTCACCGCCGCTCCGGGATTTTCCTGGACGGTCTCCGAAAACAGCGTGCGGTAAAAGTCGCCGAAGTTGTCAGCCACATCCTCCGAGACCTCCAGATTCGTCGGAATGGTGATGTTGTCGTAATTGGCCACTTCGTAGCGCTGGTTTTTGGCCAGAATGTTCACAATCAGGTCCTGTTGTCCCCGGGAGTTGATCATCCCCAGCCGAATGGGCAGCAAAAACTCCTCGGTGTCGTAGTGAAACCGAAGCGGCGACAGAATCGCCTCTCCATCTTCAAACTCGAGCTCCTCCGGGTCGACCTCGGCGACGAAGAAGTACATCCCCTCCTGGATATACGGCTCCAGATAGGGGGCTGCCCCTTCCGGGATGTTGTAGTCATGGTCGTGCAGCCAGTCTTCGAGACCCGTCGACTCCTCGGCGCCCAGAATGGTGATCTCGTACTCTCCCTCTTTGAACTCCGCTTCCACACTGACACCGCCGTCCTCGTCCTGTGCGGCTGCGTCGTTCTCCCAGCCGGCGTCGGCTGTGGAGTGGTCTTCTGGACAGGGATCTTCTTCAAAATACTCGACGAGCCGCGGCGCGGTCAGAGTGTCGATGCGCGCGAAGATGTCGTCTTCGAGCGTGTTGACGTGCTCCGGTTCCAGAACCATCGGCACCGGCACGACCATCGCGAAATCTTCGGGTGGGCCCTCGTAGCGGTTGCGAAGCGACAGCACCGTCTGGGTCCCCTCGCGCATCATCACCACCTGGGTGGCATCCGAAAAGATGTCG
>SKMT01000281.1 GCA_007120915.1 Myxococcales bacterium
CCGGTAACCATCGGGAGACGCTGGGGGCTGTCCACCACGGTGCTGCGCTGACCTCTGTTGCGCCCGCGGGGGGCATCTGATAAACGAACGGCGTTATTTTTGCAGGTGATGCGACGGAACGAAACCGGGTTCGGTTTCGTCGTATTGTTGGTCCGTATCGCTGGAGGTTTGCCATCGCAGTCTGCCATCAATGCGGGAGCCCCGTCGACGACTCCGAATCGAGTTGTCCGAACTGTGGAGCCGAGAGCCAACGCCGATCTGTGTCCGGCAGCAAGTCCTCATCGGACAAGCTCCAGCGGATGACTCAGCGGCTGAAAGCTCCCGACTTCGACGATCGTTTGCTCCCGCCCGGTGAGGTCATCGCCGACCGTTTCAAGCTGGGCGAAAAGATCGGGGAAGGCCCCTTTGGGCATGTCTACGCCGCCGAAGACACGCTGGTGGAAGCCGATGTGGCCATCAAAGTCTTCGATGACGACGTGGTCGACACCCCGGTTCAGGAAGAACAGTTTCTCAAGACCACCCGCCGGGCCCGGGCGCTTACTCAGAAAAACGTGGTCCGACTCCACGACAGTGGTGTGCACGGTGACCACCTGTGGGTGTCGATGCAGCGGTTAGAAGGGCTGCATCTGCGCAAAGTTGCCCGCCTTCGCTGGCAGCGCGACGAGAGCTTCGGGCTCCAGGAGATGGAGCCGATCATCTCCCAGATCACCCTGGCGTTGCAGCACGTGGGACGGGACCATCCCCACGGCAACCTGAAACCGGAGAACATTCTCTTTCTGCCGGACCTTCTCAAGGTCACCGACAGCTACGTGTTGGCGTCACTGCCTCGTCGCAGTTTTATCGAGCGTACCGGCGACAGTGACTTTATCGCCCCCGAGCTGGCCGATGAAGACGTGGAACCGGACGTTCGCTGCGATGTCTACAGTGTGGGCGCGATCATTGGGTTCTTGCTGTTCGGTGAAGACTACGAGCCGGGGGCGGAGCCAGATGCCCCTGGCGGGTTGGCAGCGGTCAATACCCTGTGCGAGCGGGCGATGTCTGAGGACCCGAGTCTGCGCTACGCCACGGTGGAAGCGCTCAGCGAGGACTTTACCTCCGTTGTCGACACCGGTTCGCTGCTCGAACGGCGACCGGCCCCCCCCGCGGACGCGCCGGCACCTCCGGCTCCCGATACGATGGCTGAACCCCCGCCGGAGCCAGCGGCAGACGTCGAAGAGGACGACGCCGAGCCGATCGATCCCCTTCATATGGAGACTCCCTCCGACATCGGGATGCCCCTGGAAGAGGATCTGGAGACCTCCGAGTTCGACCGGCAGCAGGCGCGCGAACTCGGCGATTACCTTCCGACGAACGAGGTCGACCGCGAGCAGTTGGAGACCCGGGAAGTCTCCCGTGATGACCTGATCGGATCTGACGAACCGCCGGCCCAACCCGTTCCAACGGATGACCAATCGGAGCCCGAGCCCCCCTCTATCGACACCCGTCCACCGGCACGGCTGGCAGACGACGAGCCTGATCAAGACAGCGAAGACGAGCCGCCGGAGGGAGCACCGAAGCCGACAGCCGATGAGGAGACACGGGCTGAGACGCCGGTACGCGCCATCGCCGCCGCAGCGGTGGTCGCGGCGGTCTTCATCGGCGTGATTCTCATCGCCATCGGTGACGATGACGTCGAGGAGCCGCAGCCGGACCCGGACCCTCAGCCCCAGGAAGTCGCTGAGCAACAGCAACAGGAACAACCCGACGAGGTTGCCGAACAACCGCAAGAAGACGACGACGAGTTCGAAGAGTTGCGCGACGCTTTCGCCGCTGCATCTGCACCTGCCTTCGACGCCCAAGACCGGGCGCTGGCAAGCGCCGAAGAGCGCTACGAGGAACTCGAAGAGGAACAGGACGATGACGACGATGCCGATGAGGTCGCCGCTGCCGGCTCCGAACCGGCCGGCGCCGCCGCGCAGCCCTCAGGCGCAGCGCCAGGGCCAGGCGACTGCCCCTCGGGAATGGTTCGCGTCGCCGTAGGCGGTGACCACGTCTGCATCGACGCCTATCAACACCCGGGCCGGGGGCGTATGCCCGACGTCAACGTCAGTTGGTTCGACGCCAACCGGCTGTGCGGCCAGCAAGACAAGCGGCTGTGCAGCATCGACGAATGGCAGGCCGCCTGTGGATCTGGATACCCCTATGGCGCAGCATTTGACCCCGACCGCTGCAACACCGCCGACGCTGACGGCTTTGACCGTTCGCTGGCCGAAACAGGCTCGTTTCCCCAGTGTCGCAGCCCCTCCGGCGCATATGACATGAGCGGAAATGTCCACGAGTGGGTGGAGGAACAGCGCGTCGTCGGTGGTGCCTTCGATAGCGGCGAGGATACCGCCACCTGCCACTACTCCTCGGCGATGTCCCCCGGCACGGACCGTCCCAACGTCGGGTTTCGCTGCTGCAAAGATCCGTCCTAGACCCAGCCCGTCCGTCCTCTTTGCTCTCGCTGAAGTAGTGCTATGCATCCCGAGACACTTAACCGCGTTGTCGCCGACGACCAGGTTGCTGCGGCCGTCGACAAACTCGGGATCCCCTTTAACAGCTATGGGCTTGACCCGTACGGGGTGTCGAAAGAACACCTGGTGACGTTTTTTTCGCTTCTGGCGCCATTTTACCGCCGCTACTTCTCGGTGCGGGTGTTTGGCGCTGAGCATATCCCCAGAAAGGGGCGGGTGATGGTGGTCGGCAACCACTCCGGGGGACTGCCTGTGGACGGGGCGATGGTGCTGACCTCGCTGCTTCTGGATGTAAATCCACCACGGCTCGGCCAGGGGATGGTCGAGAAGTTCGCCAATCGCTGGCCCTTTGTGTCCCACTGGTTCAGCCGGGTCGGTCAGTTTACCGGGCTTCCCGAACACGCTGAACGGCTGCTCGAAGAAGACCGGTGTCTGATGGTGTTTCCCGAAGGGGCCCGGGGCACCGGCAAGCTGTACAAGGACCGCTACAAGCTGGTGCGGTTCGGCACCGGGTTTATGCGACTGGCACTGGCGACGAATACTCCGATCGTTCCCTTTGCGTTCGTCGGTGGGGAAGAAGCGCTTCCCACGGTGCTACACCTCAAGAAGTTGGCCCGGGTTCTGAACGTTCCCTACATCCCGATTGCGCCGTATGGGTTGCCCGTGCCGCTTCCGGTGCCCTGTCAGATTCACTATGGCGAACCGATGGAATTTAACGGCGACGGCTCGGAGACCGACGAAGTGATCATCAGCTATGTGGAGCAGGTGCGAGATCGAATTCGGCACCTGATTGACCGGGGGCGCAACTGGCGGCGCAAAGCCCTGGAAGAGGGGAGCATCCGGCGCGAAGACGAGGAGTCTGAATGAAGGTGTTGGTCACCGGAATTGCTAGTCGTATCGGGCGGATGGTCGCCGCACAACTGGTCGCGCGCGACCATCAGGTGCTGGGCGTGGACCGGCGAACATGGCCCGATGCGCCTCCGGGCGTGGAGATGTTTCGCGCCGATATTCGCAAACGACCTGCCGAAGATGTCTTTCGCACCCGACAGCCCGATGCAGTAATTCACCTGGCGACGGTCACCCATCTGTCACGCCGCGCCGAGGAGCGCTACCGCATCAACCTCGGCGGCACCCAGACGGTGTTCGAACACTGCAGAAACTACGACGTAGATCAGGCCATTTTCGTCGGCCGCCACACCTTCTACGGAGCCGATGCCGAATCGGCGCTGTATCACACCGAAGCAGAACCACCGATGGCGGTGACCACCTATCCCGATCTGGCAGACCTGGTGGCCGCCGATTTATTTGCCGGCTCCGCGCTGTGGCGATACCCCGACATCGATACGGTGGTGCTTCGCATCGCCTATCTGCTCGGGCCCTCCCGCGCCGGTACCCTGGCGAACTATCTTCGGGGCCCGCGGGTACCCACCGTGCTCGGGTTCGACCCGTTGTTTCAGTTCATACACGAGAAGGATGCTTCCCGCGCGATTGTGCTGGCGTTGGATAAGCGGCTGCGCGGGGTGTTCAACGTCTGTGGACCATCGCCGGTGCCGCTGTCGCTTCTTATCGAGGCGACGGGGCGGACAAGCTTCCCGGTGCTCGAGCCGCTGTTCAACCGGGTGACAGGCCGCTTCGGGCTTCCCAGTCTGCCCGACGGTGCCGTCAATCACGTCAAATACCCGGTTGTCGTCGACGACTCGGCATTTCGTGAGGCCACCGGATTCGAACACAACTACGACGAAGTGCAGACCATGCAAGCCTTCTCCACGGTGGACGATCGGTGGCAGTGAGGTGTTCAGTTGCCGTTATCTCGGGGGATGAACTCCACGTCGATGACGTCGTCACCGCGGCGTTTGCGCAGACGTCGCTGCGCCGCCGTGGCCGCCGGCTCCTCTCCGCTGTCGGCGATCTGCTGGAGCCAGCGCAGCGCCTGATCTGTTCCCGCCAGATCAAGAAGCGGCACCACCGCGTCGGCCACACTGACGGCGTTGCCATCCCATAACAATCTGGCAGCCTGATCCAACCCGACCATCCCCTCCGGTGCTCCCCGACGCAACAACTCGGCGATGCGGCGTGCTGCCGCCGGTTCGGCGCCACGGATCAGGTGTAGCAGGGCAGATGCATCAGCGCTGTCCCACCGGTGAAGCCTCTCCAGCCCCTGTTGAGGCATCGATGCCAGCAAAACCTGAATCCCGGTCACACGAAGCGGTTTTTTGTCCCCCCCGTCGGCGAGAATGTCCAACACGGCGCGCTGCAGAGCCCGAACGCCGATGGTCGTCGGTGAAACGACCTTGCGAATCGACGACAACAGTTGAGCCACCAGCGTGACCCAGTCTTTCTCATCGCGGTGTCGCCTCCGGCGCCGTTCATTGGTCTTCAACGATCGCACCATCCGCCCCAGAAGTTCGTGATCTCGCGACGCAAGCAGTTTCCCCAGGGCTTTCGCCGCATCCAGCGCCACTGTGATGTGGCGCGATTCTGTCAGATCCAGCAGACGCTCTGTGAGCGATGTCATCTGCAGTGCACCGGCAGCACGACAGGCGGCTGCCCGGGTGAACACCGAACTGCTTTCGAGCCCTCGGCGCACCGCCTGTTGTTCGGCCGGGGAGGGGTCGTCGCCGGCAATCTTTGCCAGCAGGCGCAGCGACAGTGCTGCCAGATCACTGTCCGGGTTCTCTTCGACAAGCGGGACCAGAAATTTGCGCGCTGCCTCGTCAGGACGACTCAACAGAATCTGCAACGCCTGCTGCTGGAGTTCGCCGCCTCGTTCGAGGATTTCGACGGCGATGTCTGCGCGTTCGGGGTGGCGGCGCCACTTGCGGATCAACTGGCGGCGAAGGGGACCCGCGGAGTTGAGCAGGCGACGCCGAAGCCGGGCAGGGGGCTCGACGCGCTCGTCGGGCTCGGCCTGATCGGCTGCCTGGCGCAGAACCCCCGCCGTCTTCGTTGCGGCCTGGCGCACATCCTGGTCGTCATCCTCCAGCAGCGGCTCGAGCTGTTCGAGAGACCGCTCATCGCCGGTGTATGCCAGAATTCGGGCGGCGAGCCGTCGCACATCCGGGTTGTCATCGGCACACATATCCTCGCCGAAGGCGCGCAGCCGACCCTGTTCATCGGGTTGATCCGTGGTCTTCGCACGGCGAACCAACAGCCCCATGGCCATCGATCGACCCATCTGCTCGGCGACGGTGTCGCGTTCATCGAAGACGTAACGCATCAGTGGCAGCGTCGCCTCCGGGTGCAACTGGTCGTTAAGCCACCGCAAGATCGCCCGACGAACCCGGGCGTTGACCAGCGGGAGGTTCGCCAGCACCACCGGGCGTGCCTCCTCGCTGCGGCGGGAAAGTTGCTGAAGAATCTCATCCTGAATGCCGGCGTCCGGGTGATCGAGCCGGTCAATGAGGCTGGGGGCCGGGAAGTGATCCTC
>SKMT01000343.1 GCA_007120915.1 Myxococcales bacterium
AACGTTTGTAGGCACGGTCCAGTTCGGCTTCGCTCAGCCGGATTCCCATTCGATCCAGATGATGAAGAAACGCGTGACGTCCGGAGTGTTTGCCCAGCACCAGTTCTCCGCTTTCCACGCCGATATCCTGCGGCCGCATGATTTCATAGGTACTGCGTTCCTTGAGGACGCCGTCCTGATGAATGCCGGCTTCATGCGCGAAGGCATTGGCGCCCACGATGGCTTTGTTGCGCTGCACCATCATGCCGGTCAAATGGCTGACCAGCCGGCTGACCCGGTGGATCTGGCGCGTTACGATTCCCGTTTGGATCTGAAACAGATCGCGCCGATACAACGAACCCGGCACCTCTTCGGGCAACCCCAACGTCAGCGCCATATCGACGTCACCGGCCAGCAGCGAACGCATCGGCTGTCCCGCCCCCAGCGACCGAGCTTTCAGTCCCACCCCCGGCGCCCGCCGCTGCAGCTTCTCGATCAACGACGGCAACAAAACGAACTGCGCATAGTCATAGGCCGCGATTTCGAAGACCGTGCGGCTCTTCTCCGGGGTGAACTGCCCCCCGGAGGCGACCACCTGCTCCAGCCGCCCCAGAGCCTCCCTCAGCGGCTCCTGGAGCTGATCGGCGCGCCGGGTCCGGGCCATCCCCCGCCCCGCACGCACAAGCAACTCGTCATCGAAGGCCTCCCGAAGGCGCTTGAGCGCATGACTGACCGCCGACTGGCTTCGCCCCAACTCCCGGGCCGCCTCAGTAACGCTCTCCCGGCGAAGCAACGCCTCCAGCGTTACCAGCAGGTTCAAATCGAGTGATTTCAAGTCGCGGATCATGCTCTACCTCTCCGATGCAACAAACGACCCTCGCAAACCAGAAGCTTCCGGTCACCTGCACGGCTTCCCTCCCCGGATTCGCCGGGGAGGTGCTGGAGCGAAGCGAAGGCGGAGGGGCCCCTCGCACACCAGAAGCTTCCCATCACCTGCACGGCTTCCCTCCCCACGAGGCACGAGTGGGGAGGTGCCGCGAAGCGGCGGAGGGGCCCCTCGCACACCAAAAGCTTCCGTTCCTCGCACCGCCAAACGCCGGTGGTTTTCCGACTTCCGACTTCCGACTTCCGATGCACTTTAATTTTTCCTTCGTCTCCGGAGGTTCGCGCAGACTCATCAGGTTGCGCGGACATCACCAGACGAAAGAAAAACGAAATCGGACATCGGAACTCGGAAGTCGGAAATCTGAAATAGTGCGTCTCCGTGGCTCTACGCTACACATGCACACAATTCATACCAAACCACCATACTATTCATTTCACAAATACAACCTGGTGGTCAAACTCACAACCAGTCCGGCATCGAACCGGACCATTTGAGTCCGTTCTCAACAGTGATCCCCCAACGAGGTTTGTCTCATGACTGCTACAACCTGGAACTTTGACCCCGCCCACTCCGAAATCACCTTCAAGGTGCGCCACATGATGTTCTCAAAGGTCAGTGGAACCTTTGAGCAGTGGGAAGGGGACTTCGAGTTTGATCCCGACGACCCCGCCAGCGCATCGACGCAGGTCGACATCGACGCTGCGAGCATCGACACCGGCAACGACGACCGCGACGACCACCTTCGAAGCGCCGACTTCTTCGACGTCGAAGGTCATCCCCGCCTGCGTTTTGAGAGCACGGGCGTCGAAAAGACCGGCGATGAAACGTTCACCCTCAACGGCGAGCTGACGATCCGCGATGCGACCAACCCGGTGAGCCTGGACGTCGAATACCACGGCAAGGCCACCGACCCCTGGGGCAACCAGCGCGTCGGCTTTACCGCCACCACCAAGTTGAATCGAAAGGACTGGGGACTGACCTGGAACCAGGCACTGGAAGCCGGCGGTGTCCTCGTCGGTGACACCGTAGAGGTCGAACTGAACGTGCAGGCTATTCAGGAGTGATAGGCGCTAGGCGCTGGGCGCTGGGTGCTTGGCACTGGGCGCTTGGTGCTGGGCGCTTGGTTCTTGGCTCTGGGCGCGAGGCGCTTGGCGCTGGGTAATGACACCCGGCGCCACTGGTTACCCATTCCACCCACATCAGCTATCCGAAGATACCGCCAAGACACCTACAGGGCCGAAACAATTATCCGACCCCGCAGGGTGTCATTGCCCAGAGCCTAGAACCCAGTGCCCAGAGCCTAGAACCCAGTGCCCAGAGCCAAGCGCCCAGCGCCTAGAACCCAGAGCCTAGAACCCAGAGCCCAGAGCCTAGAACCCAGTGCCAAGCGCCCAGAGCCCGGAGCCCTGCGCCAGTCATTTCAAAAACTCCACGAAGCTCTCAAGCTGCTTCGCGCGGCTGGGATGGCGCAGCTTCTTGAGCGCCTTCGCCTCGATCTGACGGATACGCTCGCGGGTGACGTTGAAGTCCTGTCCCACCTCTTCGAGGGTGTGGTCGGACTTGCCGCCGATGCCAAAGCGCATCCGCAGCACCTTCTCTTCGCGGGGGGTGAGCGTAGACAACACCTTGCGGGTCTGGTCCGCCAGGTTGGAGCCGACGACGGCTTCGGAGGGGTTGACCGCCTCTTCGTCGGCGATGAAATCGCCCAGAGAAGAGTCTTTCTCCTCGCCGATGGGCGTTTCCAGGCTGATCGGCTCTTTGGCGATCTTGAGCACCTTGCGCACCTTCTCGACGGGCATGTCCATCCGCTCCGCGATCTCCTCGGGCTTCGGAGGCCGGCCCAGCGACTGGACCAGATAGCGCTCGGTTCTGGCCAGCTTGTTGATGGTCTCGATCATGTGCACCGGGATACGAATGGTGCGCGCCTGGTCGGCGATCGCGCGGGTGATCGCCTGGCGGATCCACCAGGTGGCGTAGGTAGAGAACTTGTAGCCACGCTGATATTCAAACTTGTCGACCGCCTTCATCAGCCCGATGTTGCCCTCCTGGATCAGATCCAGGAAGTTGAGGCCGCGGTTGGTGTACTTTTTCGCAATCGAGACGACGAGTCGAAGGTTCGCCTCCACCAGCTCGCTCTTGGCGCGTTCGGCGGTCTTCTCCCCGGCCAGCACCGCCTGGTGGGTGATGCGAAGGGAGTCGACGGACTCACCGGCTTCGACCTCCACCGACCGGATTCGCCGGCGAAGCCCTCGCATCTTCTCGAAGACCTCCCAGAAGCGCTGGCGACTCATGTCGTGTGACGACAGTTGGCTTTCGGCCTCCGAGGGATCGTCGCTGTTCAGACCCAATGCGATCTGACGGGCTTCCACAAAGGTCATGCCCGTGAGCCGTTCGACCTCCGCGAGCTTCGACTCGGCGCGGTCGATGCGCTGCACCAGTTTTTTGAAGCGGGCCACAATCTTGTCGGAGTGCTTCTTGGTGATGCGCACATTCTTCATCACCTCGAACATCTCGGTGCGGTTGGACTTGATCTTCTCGCGCAGCTTCTTGCGCTCCACCCGGGAGAGGCCCGGCTCACAGATCAGCCGCTCATCGAGCTGTTCGATCTCGTCGTGCAACTGGCGCACCCGGTCGATCTGAGAGAGGAACCAGCGCTTGCGCTCGTCTTCGCTCATCTCGATGACGTTGCCATCTTCGTCGCGCGGCAGGTCTTCGGGGTCCGGCGCCTGCAGGATGCTCGTCAGCTTGATCTGGCTGCGGTGCACCCGGTTGGCCATTTTGATCATGCGTTTGACGCCGACGGTGGTGCTCAGCACCACGGTCAGCACCGTCTTTTCACCCTTTTCGATGCGCTTGGCGATCTCGACTTCCCCCTCTCGGGTCAGAAGCGGCACCTGGCCCATCTTGCGCAGATACATGCGCACCGGGTCGTTGCCCTTGGCGAACTTGTCGCTGCCCTTTTTCTTCTTTTTCTGCTTTTTGGTGCGCTGGATGTCCTCGTCGGGCTCCTCCGGCGGCTCGTACTGATCGGGGCTGTCCACCACCTGGATGCCCAGCTCGGAGAACAACATCATCACATCATCGATCTGCTCGCTGGACAAAACGCCTTCCGGCAGGGTGTCATTGACCTCCTCGTAGGTCAGAAACCCTTTTTCTTTGCCCATATCGATGAGCTTACGTACTTCCAGGCTGGTTGCTCGTTCGTTTTTCTGGGCTGTGCGCATCTAACTGTCTCCTTGGGGGATGGATGCCACGACTGCAGGCGGATAGGACCGCCGTTGGGAGTTGCCCGCCCTGTTTCCGGGGGATCCGAACCCGACTGCGGGATGTCGGGAGGCTGGCAAACTGAAACGTTTACGGAATTATTCCACTACGGGTGAATCGAGTTGGGGTTACTGACTGGTCACACCGGTCCTCCTTACCAATTGCATTTGTCGCTCAACCTGCCCGCGGTTCCACCGGTTCGCCGGGGGAACCATCGACATCGAGTGCTCTCTGGAACTGACGGATTTCGTCGAGTTGGCGGGTTAAGGTTTCGAATCGCTCGCGATCATCGCTGAAATCGACCTGTTCGAGTTGTTGCTGAAGTACCTGGGCCATTCGCTCGGCCCAGCGGCGCTTTAGAGTCCAGACACAGTCACGATACCAGCGAAGGCTCTGATCGGGGGGATACAATTCGCCGCGTTCCGGTTCGGCGAGCGCCCGGCTGACCACCTCGCGAAGAGGTGGCTCATCGAGAGCCCCCAACAGAAGGGATCCCTCGATGCCTCCGTGCTCGCCGTAATGGTCGCGAGCAATCTTTAGCAACCTCGCAAGTTCATGACTTGTTACCAGTTTGTCAAGTTCTTCGCGAAAAAAATCATCGAGCCACTCCGGATGGTCCAGCAACACGACCAGAATCCCATATTCTGCGCTGGAGAACTCAGGCCCTTTATGCGCCTGTTGCACCTGCCGGGCGACCTGTCGTCGACCTTGCTGCGAGCGGCTCAAATACTTCGCCACCCGCCTCGGTTCGATATTCAGCCGGCGCGCCACCTCTTCGGTGTAGTGATTCTTGATGGTCGGCTCCACCACTTCGTCGAGCACCTCTGCGACATCTTCCAGCACCTCGATGCGCGCTTCGATACTTGCTCCCTCCACCTGCGAGACAAGGTTGTCGAGCGCCCATTCGATCAGCGGGGTCGCCTCTTCGATCTTGTCGCGAAGCGCATCGGCGCCCTCGCGTCGCACGAAGGTGTCCGGATCTTCGCCGGGACCAAACCGGATGACCTGTGCCTGAACCCCGGCGCTTTGCAACGCCGGAAGACACCGAAGCGTCGCCTCTTCGCCGGCGTTGTCGCCGTCAAAGGCGATGACCACCCGCCGGGCGAACCGGCCCAGCAGCCGCGCCTGTTTCTCCGTGAGCGCCGTACCCATGGGAGCGACGGTCATCGCCAGACCGACGTGGTGCAGCGTAATCACATCGAAATTGCCTTCCACCACCAGGGCGAATTCTTCTTTCTGGATCGCCCGCTTGGCGACATCGAGCCCGTACAACTGCTCGCCCTTGGTGTAGAACTTCGTCTCCGGGGAGTTGATGTATTTCGCGCCCCCGTCGTCCTCGGCGAGGGTGCGCCCGCCGAACGCCAGGGTGTGGCCCCACACGTCGACCACGGGAAACACCACCCTGTGACGAAACCGGTCGTAGTGCCCGCCCCGGTCGTTGGCCATCACCAGCCCGGCGCGCTCCAACACCTTCGGGCGGAAGCCCTCTGATTTCATGTAATTGAGCAGATGTTCCCACCCATCCGGGGCATAGCCCATCCCGAAGGCTTTGGCCGTCTCTTCGCCGATACCCCGTTCCTTCAGATACAGCCGCGCCGCCTTGCCGGCGTCGCCCCACAGTTGGCTCTGGTAAAACTCGGCAGCCGTCTCCATCACATGGTAGTACAGCTTTTTGCCGCGGCGCCTCTTGCGCGCTTTCTTCGCCTCTTCCGGGTCGGGCTCCGGGATCTCGACGTTGCAGCGCTCGGCGA
>SKMT01000406.1 GCA_007120915.1 Myxococcales bacterium
CGGAATGTGGAAACAATGAAGGGGTTTGCAGTGGCTCGACGACGTGCCACCATGAGGCGGTATGCCGTGGACTGATTTTGTGACATTGCTTCGGAGCGTTTGATGGAACAGTTGCCCGACCAGGTGTTTGAGCAGCGCCGCGCTCGATTGATGGACAGCATTGGTGACGATGCGGTGGCGGTGGTCGTTGGCCCCGGGATGCAGCACCGCTCCAATGACACTGACTTTCGGTATCGACCGTCCAGCGACGTGCTGTATCTGACCGGTTTTCGCGAACCGGAAGCGGTGGTGTTGCTGGCTCCGGGCCACGACGACGGAGAGTTCGTGATGTTCGTGCCCGGCAGGGACCCGAAGCACGAGCGGTGGGAAGGACGGCGCGCCGGCCCAGAAGGAGCCGAGGAGAATTACGGTGCCGACGCCGCCTTTGCTCTCGATGAGTTGGACGACGAGATCGGGGCCTGGCTGGAAGGTCGAGATAAGCTGTTCTACACGCTCGGTACGGATGACCAATTCGATCGGCGCGTCATCCATTGGATGCAGTCGGAGCGCCACAGACGCAGCAAGCCTCACAGTGTGCCGGGCCAGATCGTCGACCTGCGGGATCTGCTCTATGAACAGCGGTTGATCAAAAGCGATGCCGAGCTGGAGCTGATGCGCCACAGCGCCCAGATTACCGTGGAGGCTCACAACCTGGCGATGAAGTACTGCCGCCCCGGGATGTACGAGTACGAACTGCAGGCGCTGATCGAGTATCACTTCCTGCGACGGGGCGCGGAGTTTCCTGCCTACGCCTCGATCGTCGGCGCCGGAGACAACGCCACCATCCTGCACTACACCGAGAACCGAAGCCGCATCGAAGAGGGCGATGTAGTGCTGATCGACGCCGGCTGTGAGTACCAGTATTACGCCGCCGACATCACCCGGTCCTTCCCCGCCGGTGGCCAATTTACCCCGGCCCAGCGCGATCTGTATCAGGCGGTGTTACAGGCCCAGAAGGCGGCGATCGACGATGTGCGCCCGGGGATGGGCTATCAACAGCTTCGCGACAACACTCGGCGGCGGCTGTCTCAGTCGCTTCTGGATCTGGGGCTGTTGGAGGGGACGCTCGACGAAGTGTTAGAGGAGAAGGACTTTCATGATTATTATCCCCATAGTGTGGGGCATTCGCTGGGCGTGGATGTGCACGATGTGGGGTTGGTTCCAGACAACGAAGATGATCCGTGTGCATTGCGCGAGGGAATGGTGCTTACGATTGAGCCGGGGCTGTATGTGCCGGCCGATGACGAAAGCGCTCCCGAAGAGATGCGCGGGGTGGGCATCCGCATCGAAGACGACGTGCTGGTCACCGCCGACGGCGCCGAAAATCTGACCGTCGGCTGCCCCAAAGAGCCCGATGCCGTCGAACAGCTTGTCGGCAGCGCCGACCCCGATCAGTTGCCCGGTGCCTAAATTATCCAGGAGTACGCCATGGCACAGAGAGGAAACAACAATCCGCCCGATCTACCGCATCAAAGCGGCCACTTTCATCAGACCGGCGATCAAAGCGGCCATCATCAGCCCCCGGCTCCACGCCGTAACACCTCCCCGGCGACCAGAGGCGGCGATCAGCTCGAGACCGGGGAAATCGTCTCCGTGGTCGCTGCGTTGATTCCCGGGCTGGGCCAGCTTCTGCTGGGCCAGAAGGTCAAAGGCCTGGTGATTCTGGGGTTGTCGATTTTGCTGATGGGCGGGTTCGGGCTGCTGTCTGTGGCCAGCGTTGTCGACGCGTTTCTGGTGGCGAAAGCCGGCAAGCGGCGAGAGGTGGGAGAGTGGGAGTTTTTCCCTGATTTTAAAGAGACCTTCGGGTTGTGAGGCAGCGGCTTGTGACGGGCCCCTCCGCCTACGCTACGCTTCGGCACCTCCCCGGCGAATCCGGGGAGGGAAGCCGTGCAGATCTGTACCGAGGGAGGTTGATGACGGGAACCCGAAACGGTGGAGGGTTGCACGGCTTTCCTCCCCACGAGCTACGAGTGGGGAGGTGCCGAACGGATGTGAGGCGGAGGGGCACCGCGCAGATCAGAAGACGCTTCTTAGTCGTCGTCCTTCTTCGCCTTCAGAAGATCGCCGAGGGTTCCCAGTGATCCACCGGACGATTCGGAGTCCTGGTAGGAGCTGGGCCCTGAGGATTTGCTCTTTTCAGGCGGGGGTTGGCCACCGGCGCCGATATCCTCGGCGGATTTGAGCGACAACGCCATGCGCTGGCGCTCGGGTTCGATGTTCAACACCCGGGCTTCGATGGATTCACCACGGTCGAACTTGCGGTGGGGTGTGACTTCGGAGGGCAGGTTCATTTCGCTTCTGGGAAGCAGGGCGGTCACGCCGTCTTCCAGGTCGACGAACACGCCGAAGTCCTCAATGTTGGCGACCGTTCCCTTCACGTTCATCCCCGGCGCATAGCGGTCGGTGATGTCGTTCCAGGGGTCGTCTTCGGTGGCGGCCATGCTGAGGCTGATGCGTTTGTTCATCAGGTCGATGTCCTGGATTTCGACCTGCACGGTGTCGCCGACGTCGACGACGTCACGGGGGGTGGCGACGTGTTTGGTGCGGCTCATCTCGGAGACGTGCACCAGCCCCTCCACACCGGGCACCAGCTCCACGAAGGCGCCGAAGGGGGCCAGGCGCACGATGTTGCCCATGACCGTTTCGCCCACAGCGAACTGCTCGTTGACCGCCAGCCAGGGGTCGTCTTCGGCCTCTTTCATGCTCAGCGAGATTCTGAGCGGGTTGGATTCATCGTCGATCTCTTCGATATCCAGGATCTCGACGGTGACATTGTCGCCGGTGGAAACGACTTCCGAGGGGTTGTCGAAGTAGACGTGGCTCATCTCGGAGACGTGCACCAGCCCCTCGATGCCGCCGATGTCGACGAAGGCGCCGAAGTCGGCGACCCGGGTGACCACACCGTCGACCTGTTGGCCCACCTCCAGATTTTCGAGCGTCTTTTCGCGGCGCCGGGCCCGCTCCTCTTCGAGTAGCTCGGTGCGGCTTAGCACCACAGTGCGCCCGTCATCGTCGATCTCGGAGACCTGAAACTGGTAGCTGTTGCCCACGTGCACTTCGGGCTCTTCGGTGTAACCCAGCTCGATCTGGGAGATGGGGCAGAAGGCGTCAACGCCGGCGACCCGAACCTCGAACCCTCCCTTGTTGGTGGCCGTGACGGTGCCGCTGATGGGAGCGCCGGACTGATAGGCTCGTTCGACAGCCTCCATCGAGTTGTCACCGCTTCCGAGCTCCGGGCCGAGTTGTACGCCATCTTCGAAGCCGATGACGTAGAACTGGTGTTCGTCGCCGACGTCCATGTCCAACTGGCGCTCCTCATCTTCGAACAGCGCCCGATCGGCCATCGCCTCGTCGGGCTGGCCGATGTCCACGAAGATGTAGCGCTTGCCGATTTCGACGATCTCACCGTCGACGGCATCGCCGATCTCGAACCGCTGGCGGGTGGGCATGCCCCCGCCACCGTCGCCGTCGAGCATCGCCGCGAAGTCGTCCATCGTCGCGTCGGTGTCGCCGAACTGCATGCCTGTGGGCTGCGGGGCCTCTTCAGTGTCGTCGCCCTCGTTGGCGTCATCGGTTTCGTCGGTCTCATCGGCGGCGTCTTCGTCGTCGGACTGGGCCGTGGGATCGACGACGCGGCGCGACCGGGATGAGGCATCCTGTTTTGGCTTCGGGGCGTTGGGAGCCGTGGTGGGCGCCTCGGGCGCGCGGGCGACCCCATCTTCTTCGGTGGCGCCGTTGGAATCGGCCTGTTCTTCTTGCCGATCATTTTTGGTGCGTTTTTTGACGCCCGGTGTCTTCTTTTCGTCGTTGTCGGCCATCGAACTACTCGTTGGAGACGGAATAAGTCAGATTTCGTCGTCGAAAGCGCGGCGCATTC
Organism: Myxococcales bacterium; assembly: GCA_007120915.1. GTDB lineage: Bacteria > Myxococcota_A > Bradymonadia > Bradymonadales > Bradymonadaceae > SLJM01. The sequence continues at coordinate 3,917 of SKMT01000406.1, forward strand.
TGGAACGGATGGAGGTCATTGTAAACCACCACTGAACCACTGGAACGCCAATGATCGCTGTGTTACCGATATTCCAACGAAACCCGGTGAATTTGGAACTACGGAGCCGACATGACCGACCGCAAGCGAAGCCTCTCGGGAATCAAGCCGACGGGAACGCCCCATCTGGGCAACTACCTGGGGATGATCCAGCCCGCGATCGAGCTTCAAGAGGACTACGAGGCGTTTTACTTCGTCGCCGACTACCACGCGTTGACGACGGTGCGCGACCCTGACCGGCTGCGCAAGTGTGTGCGCGAGATCACGGCGACGTTTCTGGCGTTTGGGCTCGACGTAGAACGGGCGGCATTCTTCCGACAGTCCGATATCCCGGAGGTCACAGAGCTGACCTGGTTTCTCAGTTGCGTCACCCACATGGGCCTGTTGCAGCGAGCTCACGCCTACAAAGCGGCCATCGACGAGGGGCGTGAAAACGAGATCAATCACGGGATTTTCACCTATCCGGTGCTGATGGCCAGCGACATTTTGATCTACGACTCCGACATCGTGCCCGTGGGCTCGGACCAGCTCCAACACCTGGAGATGGCCCGAGATATGGTGCGCAAGTTCAACAACCAGTTCGACGGGGAGTATCTGAAGCTGCCGGAGCCAAAAATCCGAAAGGAAGTCGCCACCGTGCCCGGGGTAGACGGGCGGAAGATGTCGGCGTCCTACGGCAACGTCATTGAACCGCTGGCCCCACCGAAGACACTGAAAAGCCAGGTGATGTCCATCGAGACCGACTCCGCTGCGCTGGAGGATCCGAAGGACCCGGACGACTCGATCATCGTCGATCTGTATCGGCTCGTCGCCGACGAAGAAGATGTCGCGCAGATGGAGGAGAACTATCGCGCCGGGGGCTACGGCTACGGCCACGCGAAGATCGAGTTGTTCGAGACGCTCAGAGACCACTTCGCGCCGTATCGCGAGAAGTACGAGGCGTTGATGGCCGACGAAGACCGGATCGACGAGGTGCTCGCCGCCGGCGCTGATAAGGTGCGTCCCGTCGTCAACGAGGTGATGGCTCGGGTACGTTCGGCGACGGGCGTGGGAGCGTGATTGGCGAAAACCCGAAAAGTCGACTTTTGTCTGCCAGTTTCCTATCCTGCCTGATAATTGAGCTGTTCAAGCAACACATCTGGGATATCTGCCATGAAATGTCGTCGGATCGCCGTACTTTGCGCCATTGTGTTTGCCCTGGTTGCCGTCGTCGGCTGTGAGGGGCTTTTTGCCGATGTCGACAGGATCGATCCTCCGGATCAACTTGACGACAACGGGGACAACGGCGATGACGAATGCGCTGGTCCCGAAGACTGTGATGACGGTGAGATCTGTGACGACGGTGAATGTGTCATCGATGATGATGATGACTCATGCGACAGCGTTGCGGACTGTGAAGACGGTGAGGTCTGTGATCCGGATTCGGGCCGTTGTGTCTCCCCCGAGTGTGAGGACCACGGAGGTTGTGGTGACCAAGGCGTCTGTGTCGGTGGCCTGTGCCACGTCATCGCGTGCGATTCGCCCGATGAATGCGTTGAGGAAATCGAAGTTCTGTCGGACGGGTCCGACGAAGGCGGGCCCTATGATTGCCAGGGGGCTGAGTGTGTCCCTGCAGTAGGATGCGGAGGTGGCGGGGATTGCCACGAAGGAGAGCTTTGCATCGACGGGATTTGCCACGACCAATGCGATGGCTCAATAGACTGTCCGCAACTCGATCGCTTCTGTGTGGTGGGGCAAGATGACTCCGACGAGACCTTCGGTCATTACTGTGACACCGTTGAGTGTAACCCCGATGGACATGAGGATAGAATTGAAGAACACAATCATTGCTTAAATGAGATAGGAATCGCTACCGAGGAAGACCAAGACGAGTCGACTAGCCTCCAGGTGTGGTTTCGCTGCCAAAGCAACACCTGCATACG
>SKMT01000150.1 GCA_007120915.1 Myxococcales bacterium
CCGACGCCGCCGGCAGCGTCGGCACTGAACGCATCGTGTATCTCGGGGGGGTAAAACCGGCCGGTGAGCCCTCGCGTCATCTCAGAAGTCGGCTGATCACGGGAGCAATCCTTCGCAGTGGAGCGGTCTCTACGATTGAACTGCGCGCTTCGATGGTCATCGGCCATGGAAGCGCAAGCTGGAAGATTGTCCGAGATCTGGCGCGTCGGCTTCCGGTGATGCTCTGCCCACGATGGCTTCGCAACCACACCGAACCGGTGGGGCTAGACGATGCGGTGGTAGCACTGCTGGCGGCGCTTCGGCTCGACATCGACGGGAGCGAATGGTTCGGCATTCCCGGCCCGGAAGTGCTGGAATTTCAAGACTGCATCCGGCGTGCAGCGGTGTTGATGGGCAAGAGTCCGACGATGGTGCAGGTGCCGGTGCTCACCCCAAGGCTGTCCAGCTACTGGTTGCGCCTGGTCACCGGCGCGGACTACCACATCGCAAAGGCGCTGGCGCAGGGGCTGAAAGATGATCTGCTGGCCGACGGTCCCGACTTCTGGTCCCGGATCGGCTATGAGCAACAAGTGGGGTTCGATGAGGCGGCGCGACGAGCGCTGGAGTCGGAACAGCGCGGTGAAGATCGTCAGCAAGCCCAACCGGGCACTGCCGACCGTGTCGCCGCGCTGCCCATGGAGTCTGTGGAACAACGGCCGGGGCGGGTCTGAAGGGCGATGACGCCACGATCTTGAAACAGACCTACGGGCGTGGGAGAGTCTGGCGCCGTTGTATCAACGCCAACCGTCCCGAACGACGAGCCGAAGCCGATGGATGCCTATCAGAGACTGGAAGATCATTTTGAAGAACTCAGCCGCCTCGGTGAGGTCATCTCGGTGCTTCGCTGGGATGACGCGGTGATGATGCCCCCCGGGGGAGCCGAGGCGAGGGCCGAGCAACTGGCGCTGCTAAAGCGGATGCACCACGAGCGGCTCGTCGACCCACGGGTCGCCGATTGGCTCGACGCAGCCGCCGACGAAGAGCTGGACGGCTGGCAGCAGGCCAACCTCCGTGAAATGCGCCGGCGACGTATCCACGCCGCCAGCGTGCCTGCAGAGCTGGTGGAGCGCTTCAGCCGCGTAAGCTCAAAGTGTGAGTCGGTGTGGCGTACCGCCAGAAGCGACGATGATTTCGAGCGGGTCACCCCCCATCTTCGCCGGGTTGTCAAACTGAAGCGTCAGATCGCAGCGGCGAAGGCGGAAGCGCTGGGCGTTGAGCCCTATCACGCACTGCTCGATCTGTTCGAGCCGGGAATGTCTCCGGAGCGCATCGACGAGATCTTCGATGAGGTCGCCCGATTTCTCCCGGAGTTGATCGAAGAGGTTCTCCAGAACCAGGCTCGTCAACAGCAGCCTAAGCCGCTTGACGGACCCTTTCGTGTCGAACGCCAACAGAAATTGGCTCGTCGAATGATGGAGGAACTCGGCTTTGACTTCGACTACGGCCGGCTCGACACCAGCCATCATCCGTTTTGCGGAGGAGTTCCCGACGACGTCCGGCTGACGACGCATTACGACGAAGACGACGTGTTGCGGGGTCAGATGGCTGTTTTGCACGAGACCGGTCATGCGCTGTACAACCTCGGGCTCCCGTCACAGTGGCGCAATCAGCCCGTGGGGATGCCCCGAAGCGCCGGAGTCCACGAAAGCCAGTCGTTGTTCGTAGAGATGCAGCTTGGCCGGTCCCGGGCGTTTAGCCGATGGTCGGCGCCGCTGTACCAGGAGATTCTGGACAAGAGTGGCGACGCCTGGTCGGCGGACAACCTGTACCGGTTGAAGACGCGGGTTCGCCGCAGCCTGATTCGGGTGGACGCCGACGAGGTGACCTATCCGGCGCACGTGATTCTGCGCTACAGGCTGGAGCGGGCGATGATCGAAGATCGGTTGCAGATCGAAGAGCTACCCGCCGCCTGGGCCGAAGGGATGGAAGAGTTGGTCGGAATTGTGCCCGACGACGACCGTGACGGTTGTATGCAGGACATCCACTGGATGAGCGGGTTGTTCGGGTATTTCCCCACCTACACCCTGGGGGCGATGATGGCGGCTCAACTGTTCGAGGCGGCGCGTGAGAAATTCGGCGAGGTCGACGAAATGGTCGAAGTCGGTGAGTTTGCGCCGCTGATCGACTGGCTCGGGGAGACGATCCACTCGAAGGGCTGTCGGCTTCAGACAGACGAGCTGCTGGAGGAGGCGACGGGAAGCGTGCTGGACCCGGAGTATTTCAGGCGACATCTGAAGAGGCGTTATCTCGATGCATAGCCGAAGCCGAGAGGATGGGGCAGAGGTGCAGGTGGGGCAGTCGGCTGATGGAGCACCTGCTGATATGGAGGCGCTGCGAAAAGCGATCGACCTTGAGATCGGGCGGCTACAGATGCGGGGGCGAAGACTGTTGGCGACGCTCGATGAGCTGATGGAGCGTTATCCCGGCGCCGAACGGCTGGTCGATGACGTCGAAGCCGTAGTGCGGGAGCACCGGCGCCTCATCAAGGCGGTGCAACGATGCGATTGGCAGGAGGCGATCGCCGAGACGACACGACAGATCGGTGCGGTTGCAGGGCACTGCGAAGAGGGCCGCGAACAGCAGCTTCCGTTGCGCTGGGACGACCAGACGGGAAGTTTCGTCGCTGATGTGGACGCTCCCCCCTGGCGGTTACGCCGGCAACGGCGAGTGGTGGAAGTCAGCGATATTGTCTCTCGCAGGTTGCGCTCGGAAGCACCGGAGGCGAAGCGGTTTTTATTGCAGTCGAAGACGGGAGAAGTCCGTCACGAGGCGGTAATCCGGGCGCTTGGATGGGCGCTGATGATCCAGTCGGCCACCCGCTATCTTTCCGATGCCGAAAGGCCCGAAGAGATTCGGCTTCGCCGTGGTGACGACGTGGCAGTGGTCACCGGCTCAACGGAGCCCGATGACGTCTCGTTGCCCGACGCCTCTGCATTTGGGCACCACCGTGGTGGCGAGATGTTGCGGCGGCTTCAGGACTTTGCGAAGACCGACCCACAGGCTCACTGGATCGACGAGGTGGCCGAACAACCACCGGCCTCATGGCAATGCTGGGTGCTGCGAGACAGCGCGGGGGCGCGGCTTGAGGTTGAGCTTCACCGAACATTGCGCCGGGTGCGGATTATCGAACAGCCACAGTCACGGGTGGTGCGCAAGCGGCGCCACGTGTTTGTCGATCAGGCCCCCATCCGGCGCCGGGACCGCTATTTCGCCACGGAGGCCGACGCGGCGGATGCGGCACAAGAGCTTCTTCGCCGTCGCATCGATGATGGCTTCCGTGTCATCGAATACCGCACCGACGACGCAGCTTAGCCCCCGGGCTGAAGAAACACCTGTGCATAGGCAAAGCCGATGGCCGCAAAAATCAAAATGATGGTGATGATGTAAACCGCCACCGTCAGCAGGCGATACCGTTCCATAACGGGCGTCCCGGTCTAGACCAGATTGAACAACTCGGCGTGGATGTGGGTGTGGGAGACTCCTACTTCCATCAGTGCCTGCTCGACGTTGATGAGCATCGGCATCGGCCCGCAAAGAAAATACTGATTGCGCCAGGGGTAATCGGACAAATGTTCGTCGATCAGTTCGGCGTCTACGAACCCCACCTCGCCGTCCCACCCATCGGGAGGATGTTCCAGCACGTAGGTGGTCTGCAGGTGGGGAAGCTGTTGTTTGAGCTCTTCGATCTCATCGACAAACGTGAGATTTTCCAGGCGAGCCCCGGCAAAAAGCAGTGTCAGCGGGCGAGTATCGCCGTAGTCGCGCAGCGTGCGCAGCATGCTGATGATCGGGGTGATGCCGATGCCGCCGGCGATGAACATGTAACCGGCTGCCGGATAGCGTTCGAAACTGAAAGCGCCATAGGGGCCGTCGATGTAGAGGCGCTGGCCGGGGGGGACCTTGCCGATGTGCCGGGTGAAATTGCCCAGCTCCTTGATGGTGAATTCTACGTAGTCGTCTTCAAGCGCGGACGACGATATCGAAAATGGATGCTCCTCGATGATGTAGGGCGACTCCGAAAGGGTCAGCCAGGCGAATTGACCGGCCGAAAAATCGAATCCCTCATGATCCTCCGGCACACATTGGAGTGTCCAGACGTCGCCTCCTTCGTCGCGCACCTGGTCGACACGCCAGGGGGTTCGCTTCATGGCCAGCGGCTTGAACACCCGGATGTACAAAAGCACGCCTACCGACACGGCGACCATCAGCGTCCACAAAAGTTGCTGCCACAGGTTGGCGATGTAGTGGCCCACGCCGATGACGTGACCCAGCGCAAAGCCCAGCGCCACGATCGCAAGGGTGCCGTGGAGGATGCGCCAGGTTTCGTACTCCAGTTTCAACACCTGGCGCCACAGTGAGGTGGCGATAATCGCCACCAGCGCCAGTGTGCTGATGGTGGCGAACCACACCCGCGGAGGCTGAGCAGGCAGGTTGAAGATCTCAAAGGAGCGGTCACGCCATAAAATCAACGCCGGATGCGCCAGGATAATCCCGACGGCCGCCAGCGATATCTCGCGGTGAAATCTCAGAATGACATCGAGTCCATACGGCGCCTCTACCAGCCTGATGCGGGCGGTCAAGAAGAACTGAAGTCCGATCATCGCCAGGCCCACAAACCCCAGTGCTACGCTCAGCTCCGTTACGAAGTCTCGGCCTGCGGGACGAGCTCCGATAAAGACCACGAACAGCGGAAGCAGGGAGACGAACACATACGCTCCCAGCCAGAAAAAGCCCTGGATGAAGTGTTTCATGCCCCGGTCCCGTGATGAGGCGATGACGCCGTAGATCGTCAATGTGCGCGCAGAACAGGAATATAAACAGCAACACCGGCGCGTGCACCGGCGGGGTACAACTTGACTTTCGCGCCCCCATTGCTCTAGTCGCATGCAATAGAAATAAACGGATGCGCCCGCCGTGTACGGGCGTGATGTCGGCGGCTCACAGCCGATACAGTGGCCGCCTTTGCAGTAGTACGGAGAAGATACGATGGATGTTTGCAGTCGCGTAGGGATCACTCTGGTGGTGATGGCGTTGGTGGTTTCAGGGCTCTCGAGCACGGCCGTGGCCGATGAGGATGATGACGAGCTCGAGGTGTTCGAACATGAAGTCGACGAGGACGAAACGGTCGGCACCGTGGCGCTGGAGCACGAAGTCAACGTCGTGGAGCTGATGGAATGGAACGAGTTGGAGTCGGTGCACGACGTTGATCCCGGTGACGAATTGACCGTGAAGGTCGAAGCGGAAGACGAAAACTCCTCCGGTCCGTCGCCGATGGTTCATACCGTCAGCCAGGGAGACACCTTCGAGGGGATCGCCAACCGCTATGGTGTGACGATCGCCCAGCTTCGCCAGTGGAATCGCAACGTCGACCCGCGCCGGTTGCAGATCGGCCAGCACGTCCACCTGAATATCCCGGGCCCCGATGAGGGGTCCGTCTCCTGGGGGACTGCCAATGGCGGACGGCTGTTCAACGGTGTGGCCATGGAGTCGAGCCCCGGGCTTCGGGTGCGCAACGTCTCCCGGTCCTACGGCACGGAGTATACCGTCAATCTGCTCAAGGCCGCCGGGGCGGACGTGAAAGCGCGATGGCCCGATGCCCCGGAACTGGTGGTGGGAAGCCTCAGTCTGCGCCAGGGCGGACCGATGCGCCCGCATCGAAGCCACCAGAGCGGGCGCGATGCCGACCTGTCGTACTATCACCGGGGAAACGTGGAGACCGAAGACTTTCTGGACATGAGCCCCGATAAGTTCGATGCCGTCAAAAACTGGCACTTTTTCAAGACCCTGATCAACACAGGGGAAGTGGAGTACATC
>SKMT01000427.1 GCA_007120915.1 Myxococcales bacterium
ATGCTGCCACTGATTCTTTTCGAGTTCTCGTGTCGCCATCGCTGTGCCCTCCCGCAGGATTGGACGTTGGTTTCGGTCCCAGCAAATCTAAACGCGACGGCTTCGGGCAAAAACAACTCGCCGGTTCAGCATGGTTGGGTTCCACCACCGTCGTCCTCAGCGGTCCCGCACCGCCGTGCAGCAACCACCAATAACCAATAACCAACAACCAATAACCAAGAACAACCCCTTGGATCGCCTCTTGCAGTGTACTATCACCGGCACCAAAGCCACCTTCGAACCGAAACCCGGCGTTGACGATGACTCGGCGATTTCACATCCAGGCCACGGCCCTGCTGACAGCACTGCTGATCGTGCTGTTCACCGCCGTAGCGTACGCCGATGACGCCGAAACCGCCGAAAAATTCGCCCAGTGGGAGCGGCTCGAACACGAGCGTTCCTCGCTGGTCGGCCAACTCGGCGATTTGGAAGAGGAACATCAAAAATCTGTGGAGGCCATTGAAAAACTGAAAGCAGCCTACGAAGCGGGCGACGCCAGCCGCGGTGATCTCGAAGATGAGCTGCGCGACAACCACCGCACCGTCGAATCACTCGAACAGTTGCAGTCCGATCTTCGCGACGTCGACGCCCGCCAGACCCGTCTTCGCTCCCGGATTCTCGACGCCCTCGATGAACGGCGCGACAATCTGGAGCAACAGTTGCGCGAAGCCGACGCCGACGACCGCCAGGAGGTTCTCGACGAACTGAACGACGTGCAGCGCCAGCGCAGCGAGTTCGCACTGCCCATCCCCGAGACCGACCAGCGCCGGGTCGACGCCGCCGTCGCCGACGCCCGCGCCGTCGCCGACGGTCATCCCCGCGAGATGCTCGCCGCCGCCGACGAACTCGAAGATACCGAACAGCAGCTCTCGGACCGTCTCCAGGCGCTCGAACAGCGCATCGACCAGCTTGAACGTGCTCGCGCCATCCAACGCCAGTCGCGTCAGTTCGGCGAGTTCGACCGCTTCTTCGACGAGTCCGACCGCAGCCGCACTATCGCCGAACAACAGCAGGCCGTCGGCGCCGATCCCCAACAGGACCAGGACGACGACTCCGATCTGGCCACCATTCCCCGCCAACCTCCCGACGAAATTCGCGACAACGTCGAAGAGCCCACCGGCGGACAAGACGATTACGCCCCACAGGACGCGAACGCAGACGACAACGCCATGGAAGATGGTACCGAGGGCGAGGAAGATGATTACGTCGGCTCCGATCCCTCCTCGGACCCGTCGGACCCCGGCGGCGCTGACGGTGACGAACCCGGCGACGATCCCTTCGACGACTCCGAAGATACCGAAACGGTCACCATCGAGTCCGACACCGATCCCGCCACCGGCGACGACACCTCCTACTTCAGCGACCGCGCTCTCCAGGAAGATATCGAGCGACTTCGCCAGGAACGCGAAAGCCTCGAACAACAGGCCGAAGAGCTTCGCCGCAAGTCCGAGCAGTTGCGCGAGGACGCCGAAGAGGCGTACTGACCCGAGACTCACGACCTCACGACCTCACAATCCCATCGGCCATTCCGGGTTTCGCCACCGCTGTTCGATGGGCCGAAGGCGCCATCGCTGTTCACGTCGGGCGCTGAACAGCGCGCCCGAGAATGCTCAGGAGCCACGGTCACGTTGCATGCCGGTATCCGATCGTCGCCGTTGATATCGACGTCACAGTCCACTGTACCCGGTGAAGGCACCCTGCGCGGAGGTGATCTGATCTCCTCGGTACCACGCCCCCACGACCTCACACCCCGTAGACGCAGGCTTGTCCCCTTCCTCGGCTGTGCCTATATTGCCCCCGCGATCAACCTATCCCCGGGGCAACAACGGCCCCTTCTCTCCCCCCAATCGCCGAGGACGTACCATGACCGACAAACCCCGACGCAGCGAGGAAGAAGAGGAATACTTCCAGCGCGAAGACGCCGAAAAGAAAGCCAAACTCCGCCGCGAGCGCCAGCTTCAGGCGCTGCGAGACGAAGAGCGCACAAGCATCGCCGACCAGCTCAACACCACCGAAGAGATCGCCGATGAGGCGATGGCGCTGGGCTTTGACTCCGAAACCGCCCGTGTGCTGCCGCTGGTCCCGCTGATTCAGGTCGCCTGGGCCGACGGCAAGGTCACCCGCGCTCAGGCCCAGAAGGTCCAGGCGAAGGCCCAGAAGTTCGGTGTAAACCCCGATACGCCGGCCTACGAATTTCTCAACCTGCTGCTGGACGAAAAACCCACCGGTGTCTTCTTCGACCGGGTCAATCAGGTGATCCGAAGCATCGTCGACGACAACATCGAAGGAGACATCCGCTCCAACGTGCTGGGCTGGTCGAAAGCCGTCGCCGAAGCCTCGGGCGGCTTTTTCCGGCTTACCAACCCCATCAGCAAGAACGAACGGAAGGTCCTCGACGAGTTCGCCGAGCTGTTCGGCGTGACCGAATAATCAGAACTGCCCGCCCACCGTGGCGTACACCCGGTTGGCGTGCGCCCACATCCCCCCCGGCGACAACTGCCGGGCGGGGTCGGGCCCGAAGAACAGATTCGTGCCCACCCGCGTGACCACTCCTTCGCGCCACTGGCGCTGCAGCGAAAACTGCCCCGCCACATCTCCCGGCGAAATCGACGCGATCGCCCCGCTGGTGATCTCCAGATCCCACAGCCCGGTGTCCCAGTTCACCGCCGTCGCCACCCCGTAGTACCCACCTTCGAACAGCAGCAGATCCTCCTGCGGATCTCCCCGCTCCTGTTGGGCGACCAGAAACCTCGTCACCGGAGAGTCGGCCCCGAAGGGCTGAAGCCAGAATCCCTCCAGCGTCAACGCCAGCGGGCGCACTCCGTCGAGCAGCCGCTCATGCGACAGGCCCACCGCCCCGAACAGGCTGGGTCTTCTGACTGAAGCCAGCTCCTCGGTGTAAAACACCTGCCGTGGCGACAACGCCAGATCCGCTCGCACCCCGATCCGCCCGAAATAGCGCGCCACCTCGAACAACGCGGTTGCCCGCCGGTGGTACCAGGAGTCGATCAACTCCTCGCCATCGGCGACCTTCTGGCTGACGTTTTCGAAGTGCTCCATCGCCTCTCCCTCTTCGCCCCCGCCTTCCCCCATCAGCACCAGCAACCGGCGCATGTCCTCGTCCATCTCGATCCAGGGTGTTCGGTCCCACCCGTAGAAGATGCCCACTCCCAGGTCGGTGCCCGACACCGTGTAGCTGCCGCGAACTCCACCGCTGACGTTCTGAGGAAGGTGCATCGGCCGGCTGCTCGCCTGCAACACGGGCTGCACCTCTTCCTGTATACTCGGGTCCACGAACTGTTCGGCGGCCAACAAAAAGGGCAACTGCTCGCCGACGACGGGGTTACGATCGTGCATCAGTGAGCTGTCGCGGCCGAACACGGAGACCCGATTGGGCACGAAAAAGGGCACGAACACCGCTCGAACCGACCAGTCATCCCCCGAGTACCCGCCGGTGGCGCTCAACTGTCCCATCCCCGTGCCGAATCCGTCGCCGCCGACGGGATCGCGCAGGTCGACGGGATCGATGACATCGCCGGGCCGGATGATGTCCGTGCTGCCCCAACTGTTGCGCATCTGCCCCAGCGCCAGCGACCAACGCCCCGGCCGATGCACCAGATAGGCCCTGTCGAGCCGCGGCTCGTAGTGGGTGCGCCAGTCATCGAACTGTCGCCCCGCCCCGGCCCACCAGCCGAACCGCCCGGCGACCCGAGCGCTGGTCTGCTCCGACATCTCGTGGCGAAGTTCCATACCCATCGCGCCGACGAATTCGGCGACATCTCGACCCTCCGGACCGATATGCGGGTCGGCGAGCATCCCCACCTCGTAGTTGAAGTCCCAGTGGGTGTCGCGAAACTCCGACGTCTCCGGCGCTGTGGGCTCCTCCTGCTTTTCAGGTTCCTCTGCTTCTTCTCGGTCATCGTCACCCGGCAGATCGGGGCGCTCCGGGTCGTGGATCATCAGCGAATCGTCTTCGTCATCTTCTACATCTTCGTCGTCTTTGTCCTGCTGGTCCGGCTGGTCCGGCTGGTCCGGCTGGTCCTGCTGGTCCGGCTGGTCCGGCTGGTCCTGCTGGTCCTGCTGGTCCGGCTGGTCCGGCTGGTCCTGCTGGTCCGGCTGCATCGCCGGATTTTCGGGATCGAAGATCGTCTCCCCGGCCATCCCCTCGACCGGCAGCAACACCAACAAGACGACGATGATACTACCCCACCTCATCTACCCAACTCATCCCGACTGAACGCCGACTCCGGAATCTCCACGTCCGAATCCAACTCCTCGATCTCCACCGTGGTGTAGCCACCGGCCTCCGAGCGCAGCGTCATCCGCTCGATGTACTTCTGGTCGCCCTCCTCGGCGAGCCGCTCCGTAAACAGCGTTTTGTCCAGGTCGCCGTCGCGGTCGTAAAACCGGGTGCGAATCGGAATCTTGTCGTCCTGGCGGATGTAGGTGACTACCCGTTCGTAGTCACTCTCCCCCGGGTCGTCGGGGCGGGCCTCGATGACGTAAACGTCATACTCACCGATGCGGTCTTCACCGCGGTCGGTGTACGACGCCTCGCGCAGATCGCGGCTCTCCAGGTCGGCGAACGTAAAGTGAGTGCCCAGAAAAGAGCTTCGTCGCTGGTCGCCTTCCACCCGACGTGTCACTTCCAGCGCCGGCACGTGCATCCACATGTCGTCGTCGGCTTCCGGGTTTTCGACGAACAAAAATGCCTGGCCGCGCACCTCTGCCGGATCCGTCAGCGACATCACCGTGCGGCTTCGCTCTTCGCCGTCATCCCCGTCGCGGCGGCTGCGCACGTCGAGATGACGCTCTTCGCGCTCACCCTCCTCGTCGTACACCTTCAGCACCACCTGGGCGCGGCCCGCCTCAAACCCCAGCGCGTTGCGCTCCACCGCCTGCTCGATGATCTCGTCGGCATCATTTGCCTGTGCTTGAACCGGCGCCACCAGCAATCCCACCACCATCGCACCGGCCGCTACCATCGTCGCTGATCTCATCGTCTCCACCTTTCGGATTCACAAGTTCAATTCATCCGCCGCCAATTAACCTGCCGACCACCTACCACCTACCACCCAACACCTGCCCCTAACCGGTCTTCTCACCTTCGACGTCCGGCTGTTCGTAAGCCTTCAAAAACTCTCGCTCCAACTCATCCTGCAACTCATCGCGCTCCAGCTTCTCGGCGAGTTCTTCAGGGCTGACATCGACGAGCCGCTCCAGCACGTGCAGCCGGTTCGAAAGCCGGTCGATATGGTCCAGCAGATCTTTGACGATGCGCTGCATCGGGTCCGGCAGCCGGTCGTGTTCCAGGTCCGGATAACCGACCGTCTTCTGTTCTTCCTTCGAGACCACTCGTCCCGGAATGCCGACGACCGTGCCGTATTCTTCGACATCCTTGATGACCACCGAACCGCTGCCGATGCGCGCCCCGTCGCCGATATCCACGGCGCCGAGGATACAGGCATTGGACCCGATGGTCACGCCTTTGCCGATCGTGGGGTGACGCTTGGTCTTCTGCAGCGTCGTCCCGCCGAGCACCACCCCTTTGTAGATCAGACAGTCGTCGCCGACGACCGCCGTCTCTCCGATGACCACTCCCATCCCGTGGTCGATGAACACCCGCCGTCCGATCACCGCCCCGGGGTGAATCTCCACCCCCGTGATGTGCCGGCTGTAGTGGCTGAGCATCCGCGCCGCCCATTTGTGTCCGCTGTTCCACAGCCAATGGGCGATCCGGTGCAACCACAACGCGTGCACCCCCGGATAGGTCGTGATCACCTCCGAGAAACTGCGCGCCGCCGGGTC
>SKMT01000299.1 GCA_007120915.1 Myxococcales bacterium
CACCGCGATAACCCAGGGCATAAAGTCCTGGTAGCGTTCACGGTTGATGTACACGCACACGGCGGTGAACATCGCGGACATCCACACCCAGAACAGCCAACTTCCGGCCTGCCCGCCCCAAAGCGCGCCGACCAGATAGAAGATGGGCATCGACTCGTCGGAGAAGCCCTGGACGTACTGGATGGAGAAGTCGTGGGTCAGAAACGCCAGCACCAGTGTGGCGCAGGCGACGGTGAGGGCCCCGAAGACGGTGTAGGTCGCAAACCGTGCGGCGTGGAGAAACCGCCGCGATCGGGTGATGGCGGCGGTCGCCCCGAGGGCGACGCCGACGATGGCGACGTAAAAGGCGAAATATATCGACAGGGAGCCGAGCCAGCTCATAGTGCAAACCTCAGATCAGCGACGAGATCGGTGCCGACAGAACATGGGGGATCAGCGCGATGCCCGGGAATCGTCGGAGTCGGGATGATGTGCCTCGGGAGGGGGTTCGTAGTCGCCGTAGTCTCCGTGATCGTGATCACCGTAGTCACCGTAATCATCGTCGGAGGTGGGGGGAGCCCCTTCATAGCGGCTGGGGCAGCGCACCAACACTTCGTCGGCGTACAGCGCACCCTCTTGGGCGTTGAAGGTGCCCTCGGCGACGATTTCGGAGTCCTCTTCGAAGGTGTCGGGCAGGGCGCGCTCGTAGTGGATGGTCAGCGACTCGCCCTGGGTGGCGATGTCGAAGCTCGACTCGAGCACTGCCTCTTCGGCGACAACGGTACCTGCTTCAACTTCTCCGCGTACCCGTACGGTTTCCCCGGCGAGATCGTCGGTGCGTTCGACCACTTCGTGGACGTCAAAGAAGTAGGTCTCCGCTTCCATTCCGTCGAACACCAGAAGGGCGATGGCGCCGACGGCGACCAGCACGCCGAGAGCGAGCATCCAGTTGGGGCCGTCGTCTTCGCCGTCGGGCAACCCGTAGTCGAGTTCGTCGACCAGCAGTTGGTCGTCCAGTGTTTCGCCGTCGAGCAGATCGTCGTGATCCCGGGGTGGAGGCGACTGCGACTCGCTTTCAGGTGGTGGTGAACTCATGGGGCGTATCCAGGTCAGCGAAGGTTACAGCAGTACGGATGTAGTGATGGCTCGCCGGCAGACCGGTGTAAAATCAGTACCCGGTCGCTGCCAGGGGCGCATCGTCGCATCGAGGGGGATGGCGAAAAAAGGATGCACCGCGCGAAGCAAAAACAATCAGCACGGCAGTGTCATTCCGTTTCATCAGGTCCATCCCTCCCGTGAACTGGTAGCGTAATCACCGCCGGGGGGCAAGCGAAGGGTGCGCGGCATTCTGCCACACTATCGCGTGCGTTGAGATCGCGGGTCAGAACAGTTGGATGGGGCCCTGCTGCTTCGGTTCTTCTTGCTGGGGCTCCGGCTCCGGTTCAGCCTGCTGCTGAGGGCGGGGCCGGGGGGCGCGCCGTGGTGGTGGGTCGGGTTCGGCGTCGGGATCGGTAAATTCTTCGGTGATGTGGAAGACCACAGCACCGGTGGTCGTCTCAAGTTCGTAGACCGGATCGTGCGGTTCGATCTCGGGGGCGTCGTCATCAGCGCCGGAGGGGCTGATGTCGATGAGCAACTCGTGCAGTTCTCCGGGAGTGCTCTCGAAGGTGAAGTGGGCATGGCCGCGGGAGTCGGTCTGGGTGATCGGGTCGTCATCGAGCAGCACCGGCACGTCTTCGCAGTACTCATCATCCAGATCGTCGTCACATTCGATGGCGAGCCACACCAGGTACTCATGCAGTGTTGAGCGCAATTCGGGGCGCAGGGTCACCGGGATGCCCCGGTGCTCGCCGTCGAAGGATTCAGCCACCCTCAGTGTCTGTTCAATAGAGGTGTTTTCGCCGGTGAGCCGGTAGCCTTCGGGTTCGTCCACGGCAAGATGGATGTCCGTGAGCACCGCTTCGTGCAGCCGTGCTTCAAACTGGCCGTCGGCATCGGTGAATCCGACCCGTTCGTCGTCGATCAGCACCGGTACCCCGGCGACGGGTTGGTCGTCGCCGTCGGTAGCTTCGACTTCGATGGGAAAATCGTAGGTCTGCGGTGGCGGAGCTTCCTGGGGTTCGTCGTCGCCACAGCCGAAAGCGACCACAGTGGCAGCGGCGATGACCACTGCCCCCGCGGCGGAAGCGAACCTGCGAAGCGGTGAAACGCTGTAGGCGTTGCGTTCAGTCATCATCGTCATCCTCGTCAGCGCCGACGCGGTTCAGTTCGATGACCTCGGCGGTGTTGTGCATGCTCAGGAAGGTATCGGCCGTGGCGTCGGGGTGCAGATCGGCGAGTCGGCCGTAGCGGCGGTTCGCCGTGCCCATTCGCCCCTCCAGAAGCGCCTCTTCGAGTGGCTCCATGATCTCTTCGAGTTCTTCCTGGACGGTGTCGGTGGTGTACAACTCGTGCCAGGCGTCGACATCCTCGGGGCCGGGATCCTGCTGGGTGGTGATGATGTAGGTGTACAGCTCCAGCGCCTCGGCGTAGTAGTCGAACCGATCTGCGGAGGAGGCGTCTTCGCCGTCTTCGCGCGCCTGCTGTGCCTGTTCGCGCCACTCCTCGAGCTGATCGTCCGTTGCCTGTGCGGCGGCCCCGGCAGGAGGGTTGGATGCGAAGCTGGTTTCGACGGTCAGCCGCGGATCGTCGGTGACGGTGTCAGGCAGGTCGACTTCGGGACGGTCGTCATCATCGTGGGGCTTGTCGGACTGCTCATCGGCCTGGCGGGCAGCCTCGTCGAGCTCGGCGAGTTCCTCGTCGGACAGCTCGGTGTCGCCGATGGCCTCCTCGTCGAGTTGTTCGGCCGCAGCGGCTTGCTGTTCGGGTTCAGGTTCGTCGTCACCGCCGGTGACCACTGACAGCGCCGCGACGGCGAGAAACATCACTGCGAACACCCCGGCGCCGACAATTTTGATGTCCAGGCCCTCGTCGCTTTCAAGTTGATCGATGAAGGCATCGACGGTGGCGGGACGGCGCGAAGGGTCCTGGTCGAGCCCGTTGCAGATGCGGTCGATCAGCTCCTGGTCTTCGTAGTTTTCGAGGCTTTCGGGGCGAACAGGAAGTCCGGTAATTGCGGCGGCGGCCACGGCTGCCAGGCTGTAGACGTCGGTCGCCGGAGAGAGTTGGCGCTGATCGGGAGGGGCGTCCATCTCCGGGGGACCGAAGTCGCCGAGGTTGCCCTGATCTTGGAGCCGCAGCATGTCGAAGGGCTCCAGCTTTGCGTTGCCCGCCTCGTCGATCCAGACAGTGTCGGCGGTCAGGTGGGCGTAGGCGAGCTGGCGGCTGTGAATCAATTGCAGCGCCGCTGCGATCTGGTCGACCCATTCGAGCATCTGCCCGGGGTCGACGGGGCCCTGCTCACCGAGGATCTGGCTGAGTCGATGTCCCCGGGGGGCGTCCAGCTCGACCCACATCCCGGAGTCGGTAACGAACATCCCGTTCATCGTCATCAGGTTGGGATGCTTCAGCTCGTGCAACTCGGCGATGCGCTCGCGAAGGGGGGTGCTCATCTGCTCGGCAGCCCCCTCCCAGACCTGTTTGAGGATCACCGGATTGCCCAGAGCGTTGCGGGCGCGGATGATGGTGATCTCCCCGCGGATGATGTCGTCGGGGCCAAACTCGTAGCCCCGGTTCAGATCGCGGTCGTTTTCAATGGGGTCGCCCCCCATCGCCTGGTTGCTGGCCTCCAGGGCGTTGATGTCGACAAACTGGGTGTTGCCGTCATAGCCCGCTTGTTCCTGCTCCGGGGTAAAATGGGCCTGCTTCTGTTCTGCGAAGTCGTTGACGTTGATGAACTGAGTCGCCTCTTCGGGGCGGGGGGCGGGGCCGTCGCCGCCGATGACCATCTTCCCGGATCCGGTCGCCGGCGGGGGCGAAGCGCCGAGATTGGCGTTGTCGACCGACGAGAAGCTGCCGTCGGAACTGTCGGGGGGCCCGCCGATGGACGAAGGAGAATCATAGGGGGCTGGTTCGGCGCCGAAGCCAGGGCCGCCGACATCGGGGGCGCTGCTGGTGATTCCGCCACCGTCGGCACTGCTGGTGATATCTGTATCTTCGGAGCTGAAGTTCGGTGGTGGCTCAAACAGTTGGGTCTTCTCTTCCGGTGCTGCGTCTTGGTCGCCGTGGGAGGGCGGAGGCTTCGGCGGCTTCGGCGGCTTGGGCCGGGACGGGTTCATCGTCGGAGGCGGAGCAAAGTCGGGTTCCGACCTGCCTGATCGCAGCGAGTCGAGATCGACCAGTTGGGTCTTGTCGCCTTCGCCGTAATCGCTGTCGCCGGGAGGGGCGGAGTGGCGGGGGGGCCCGCCGTCCTGGTTGTGTTGGTCGTCGGACATGGTGATTACCGAGACTAGAGACGATCAGCGTCGGCGTCCAATGCAGTGGAGTCGCCGGGAGGGCCGGTCAGCGTGCATCCGGCGGTGGTTGAAACCAGCGTTCATCAACGGTGTAGCCCTGCTCGCGGGCGTGGTCGGTGAAGGAGGGCATGTTGCCGCAGCCGATGTGCTCGCCGATAATCTCCCCGGTGGTCGGGTCGTTGCCACGGTTGCGAAACTTAAAGAGAGGTCGGATCTGATATTCGCCGTTCTGGTCCAGATCCATGACCTCACAGATGTGGGTGATCTTACGGCTGCCGTCGTTGAAGCGGCTGGTCTGGATGATGATCTGGATCGCCGAGGCGACCTGGGAGCGAAGCGCCTGAAGCGGCATCTCCACGTTGCTCATCATCGACATCGTCTCCAGCCGCCGCAGCGTGTCGTCTGGATAGGTGGCGTGGCAGGTCGACATGGTACCGCCGTGTCCCGAGGTCATCGCCTGCAGCAGTGTGAGCGCCTCGCCGCCACGGATCTCACCGATGACGATGCGGTCGGGGCGAAGCCGCATCGCGGAGTGGAATAGATTGCCGATGGTGACCTCGCCGCGGCCTTTGGCGTCGGGCCCGCGGGTCTCCAGCATCAGGGTGTGGGGCTGCTGAAGCTGCAGCTCCGAGGAGTCCTCGATGACCACGATGCGCTCGTCGTCGTGGATCTTCGCGGAGACACAATTCAGAAGTGAGGTTTTACCACTGCCGGTGCCGCCGGCGACGATGATGTTTCGCTCCATCTGCACGCAGAGATCGATAAATTTGGCCCCGATGGGGTGGATGGAGCCGTATTCGATCAGTTTTTGCAGTGACAGGTCGAACTCCCCGAAGCGGCGAATCGCCACGGAGACGCCATTTCTGGCACAGGGAGGCAACACCACGTGCACTCGGCTTCCGTCGGGCAGCCGCGCCTCCATGCGGGGATTGAGTTCATTGAGGGTCTTGCCCACGAACTGGGCGATGTTCTTGACCCCGCCGAGCAGATCGTCGGGGTTTTCGAACACGGCGTCCGTCTTCTTGAGCTTCCCGCTGACCTCGATCCAGATGTCGTCGTGACCATTGATCATGATCTCGCTGACCGAATCGTCCTCCAGATAAGGCACGATGCAGTCGAAGTAGCGCTTGATCGACTGGTCAAAAATCTTTTCGGGGATCATACGGGTCTGCGACTCCGCGAGAGAATGAGCGACCGCAACCGGTGCGGGACCAACTTCTACCGGCGATTCGGAGGGTTCGGTGTCACGCACACCGGTGGAGCATAACGCGAATCAGTATACATGAGTGCGAAAAAGGGCGTCAATCACAGGGGTTGTTCGTTATAAGAGGTTGTTCGTTATTGGTGGTTGGTTACTGGTTGGTTGGGCGCTGGGCGCTGGGCGCTGGGTGCTGGGTGCTGGGATTATGAACCCGACCGGTGCCGTTGTCCGTCGTGGACGGTACGTGCTACAGGTTCGGGCGCGAAA
>SKMT01000350.1 GCA_007120915.1 Myxococcales bacterium
AGGCGGGGATGGACGATTATCTGGCCAAACCGGTCAGCGCCGAGGAGCTTTATGCGATGCTTCGCAAGCACGCCGGCAATTGAAACATCGACATCTGTCCGTGTTCAGGGGGCCCGACCCAAAGGCAGGGCGAGCATTATGGAAGGCGCGAAATATCGGCGGTATCGAATCCCTTGTCGAAACTCAGGATGGAGTCAATTTCCCGCAAGTCCATCACGGCGAGATGAAGGCAGTCTCGACCCGATAACTCCGGCTGACGACAGGCGATTTGATGGGCCTGCTGCACGTCATCATCGCGGATGGGATAGATACGTTCTACCAGTACGTCGAGGAAATCGAACGCATCTGCGATCGCTTCGCGTCGATCAATGGCAACGTAGCGGTGGATGATTTCCTGATAGACCTCGGCACTGGTGACATAGCAGCGCCGAGGATTGCTGCGCAGAAATTGCTCGAGACGATCTCGGTTTGGGTGACGACGGCCGACGAGATACATCGGCACGTTGGAATCAACGAAGATCACGACCACGCTCAATGTCGTCGAGGAGTTCGTCCATGTCGCCGGTGGGATGGTCGCACTGAAGCGCTTGATCCAGGGCAGCGAGACGAGCTTTCGGGTCGACCGTTGGTTGTTGGCGAGCCGAGCGCCGAAGTGCCTGACGGACCCACTCGCTGAGCGACATACCCTCACGGGCGGCGCGGCGTCGGTACCGCGCCAGTTCCGACTCGTCCATGATAACCTGTAATCGCTTACTCATAGCTATGAGTATGATTCCCGAATTTCGTGCGTCAAGGTTTGTGCGCCGGGCATGGGGCTGGTGGGATAATCTACATCCCATGCCATCCAGCCGGGCGGACGGTGATCCAGAACGACATCTCAAGCTCGTCGGGCAGCTCACCTGCGTCGTCGAATTCGTCGCCGTCGACGTCGAACCGCCAGCCGCGAAGAGCGCGTTCGTAGCAGTTGACCAGGTCGGCGGAGGCAAGCTCGGAGGAGGTCTTGTTGTGGACCGTGATATCGAGAAGTGAGGGCCGGTACTCGCCGTCGTCGCGCTGCCAGTGGCCGTGGACTTCGGTGGCGACGAAGTCAGTGGGCAACTCGTCGAGGGTGTCCGCAGCGCAGCGTTCGACATCGTCGAGATTGCCGAGCATCGCGGCGGCGACGGCTTCATCCAGTTCGGGCTCGCCGGTGCGCACCCGCTCGAGCAGCAACTGGGGATGAGCACGCTCGGTAGGTGGGGCACCGATGGTCTGGCCGACCATTTCGATGCGGTAGTTGATCTGAGAGGGCTCGTCAGCCTGCGCGGCGATGCGGGGGAATTCGTAGCGCCAGGCTCTCTCGAGCATACAACGCGCCTGAGCGGGCTCGATGCCGTCGGCGGAGCCATTTACAGCCTGGACGATGCCGTTGTAGGAGAGATGAAGTTCCACATCGAGGATGCCCCCGCCGGGATAGGTGGTCGGCTCGAAGCAGTCGGCGATGGCCTCTTCGTCGGCTTCGATGGTCTGTTGGGCGTCGACATCGGCGGTCGCCCCCTCGGTGTGGGTGACCTGAAGCACCGGGATAAACTCCCACTCCACGTAGCCGGTGATGAACTCCAGCGGTTCCACCTCTTCGTCATTCTGCTCATCGGCCTGGTCTTGCTGCTCGATTTCGATGACCTGATTTTCGTCGATTTCGGCGACCTCCCCGTCGTCGTCTTCGTCGCCGTGGATGCGCAACACCCGCTCGTCACCGTCGTCTTCGATGGTGCCGGCGTCGGCTACTTGTTGGTCGAAGTCGTCAGAAGAGTGTTCGGCAGCAGCCGTGGTAGTGCCGGCCAACACCAGAACGACGCTCAAAAGGACTACTCGCCACATGGGTACCTCGATGCAAAATTCAAAGGCGTAAGCGTTATCGCTCCGCCAGTGTTGAAATTAAACGCGGCGGTGAGATGGCAAATTCCTGCCGATGACTACCGGTTCGGGTCGACGAGTACGAAGCAGCCGAAGCGCTCGTTGCGCTCTTCGCGCAGATCGTGCCACTCGGGGGCGTCGTCCAACTCCTGAACTGCCTCCGGGTAAAGCTGACGGTCAAGCACGGCGGCGTCGATGCCTTCGGACTGAAAGATGCCGCGTGCGACGGCGTCGCTGCGCACCAGTTCTGCGCGTTGGCGAAGGTCCTGGTCGACCAGGTGGCGATGATCGTCGAACAGCATCGCCCGAGGCTGTTCGGCGTCGAGCAGTTGAGCCAGCAAGAAACCGGCGTGGTCGGGGTGGTGAAACACCCGTGGTTCGCCGCGGGCGGCGCGCAGCTCTTCCGCGCAGCGAAGGGGCAACGCTTCGGATATGGTTCCCGTATGCGGTGGCGTATCCCGCAGATCGGAGTGGATTGTGTTCAGGATGGGGGCCCGGGTGTCGACACCGGGCTGTACGACCACGGCAGCGGCGGTGACGACGATCAGCGCTGCCAGAAGTCGCCAGCCCGACGGGAACCCCCGGGCGTTGGAGAGTCGGTTAGTCAGCAGATCGGCGAACAGAAGCGTGGCAACTGTCAGGAACACGGCTGTTGTCGTCGGGGCGAACAATGCCATCGCGGCGGTGACGGCGAGCAGGATCGTTGTGATGAGCCGCGGTGGCTGATCCTGGCGCAGCCCGGCGCGCCACAACCAGCCGACCAACGCGGCGGTGATGATGGCGACGAGCGCCGAATCGACAGCGAGGGCGGGAGGGGAGAACAGCGACTGGAGTGTCTGAGGCCAGTAGGCGAGTGCGTAGGCAAACCCGAAGATGGTCGCCGGCACCGCGGCGGCGCAGGCGAATGCAGCGGCGATGAGTTTACCACCCTCGTCGTTGCCCCGGCTGACGCGGATCAACTCGGCGGCGGTGACAATGCCGACGGCGGTGAGGCCAATGGCCACGGAAACATCGAGGTTGACCACGGCGAGCACACCGAGCGGCAGTACCAGCGCGATCCAGAGCCGGTCGGCCTGTCGTATCAGCCTCCAGGCTGCGAGCACGGCAATCACCGCCACAGGTGCCGCCAATGCCTGAGGCTCCGTGGGGAGGAACCACACGAAGCCGGTGGTTGCCAAAGCGGCAGCGATCAGCGTGGGGGCCAACTTCCCGGTACGCCGGGCGAGCGAGTAGGTGATCGCCGCCACACAGAAGGCCACCGCAAGGTTGCGGACCAGAAGCGACAGCTCTGCGCCGCCAAACTCATCGAACACCGACAGCGCAACAGCGCCTAGCCAGGAGCCGTATACCCAGGGGGCTTCGGGGTCGACGGTGAACAGAAAGAGCTGCTGATCGGGTATGGCCTGCCAGGTGGAGATGAACTCACCGACGGCGGTGTGCCACCAGTACAGATCGGAGCGAAGCGGTTGCAGCCCGGCGATCAGTAGAGCGGTGGCGGCCATTAGAAGAGCGGTCAGCAGGGCGGTCCGAAGAGGGGGCTTGGGGATAGTCATGGATTTGTGAAGTTGGAGAATGGCTGCGCTGTCCCCCCAACGACCTCACTGCGTTCGGCCACTTCCCCCCGGGGGGAAGACGTTTTGCAACATGACGTCAGAACTGCCGGTCCAGAAAATACGCGCCCAGCTTGAATACCACGGGGATGGTACCTCCGGCGATCACCAGCCCCGAAACGGCGGCGAGCCAGGCGTACATTCCTGCCGGCCGTGACGCCATGTCGCCCAGGTGTACGGAGACCCTAAACCACAGCGCGATGAGCACCAGCGTTCCGACGATGGTGACGATCATGTAGATGACGGCCCCGAAGCTCGACGCGATCTTGGCGGCGTTGGGCTTGTGAAATTGCGGGTACATCGCCCCCATCGCCACCGCCATCGCCGAGGCGACCAGCGAGATGATCAGCACCTGAACCGAGGAGATGATGGACATCACCAGGTCGATGCCCACCAGCAGGTTGGACGACCAGATCAGAAATTGACCGACCAAAACCACCGGCAGCAGGCTGCCGAGCCACTTCCCGAGCAGGAATCGCTCCAGAGTGATCGGGGCCTGCAGTACCAGCCAGAAGGATTTGCCCTCAACGCTGACGGCGGGGAACAGAAACCGCCCGCACAGAGCGACGACCACGAAGGCGCAGGCGGCGAGGTTGAAGAACACCAGCCCCGCATCGCCGATGAGCGCTTCGTCGGCGGCGACCTCGAAGTATTTGAAGTTCACCAGGTAGATGACGATGATCGCCAGCACGATCAACAGTTGAGACCACTGGCTGGCGTCGCGGGTGAACACGGCCTGATCTTTGCGCACCATCTGGCGCAGATCGCTGCCGCGGCCGCCACGGTTGCGCAAATTCTCGATGCGGGTGGACAATTTCACGCCGGTTCGGCGGGTCTTCTCCATCATCCAGTTTCGCACCTGGACCATCAGCCCGCCCTGATGCTGGCCCTCCTGGGCGTTGGAATAGCCCCGGAAATACAGCGGGCGGTGCAGCCAGGCGGCGATGAAAAACAGCGCCACCGGGGTGGTGAACAGAAGCATCGCCGACCAGAACACCGGCGCGTCCAACTCGAACAACAGGGGGGTGAGGATGTTCACCACCCAGTCGTTGGGCAGATACGAGAGGCTGGGCACCGTGAGCAGTTGCATCAGCTCACCGATGGAGTCGAAGGAGTCGGGGTTTAGAAGCCGCTCCGGCTCAAAGGAGCGGATCATCACGAACAGCGCCGTGAAGGCGACGAGCCCGAAAAACAGCGCGGCGTCGCGGGTGCGGTTGGCGGCGATGATGTTGGTGACCAGCAGCGCGAAGATCGTGGCCAGAGCGGTGGGGATGGCCACGAAGGGGATCAACACCAGAATCAACAGCGGATAGAAGTACCAGTCGGCGTTCAGTTGCACACCGACGGCCAAAAACAGCGGCAGCCCGAACAGCGCCAGAATCCAGGACGACTGCACCATTACTTCGACGAACCGCGAGGCGAACAGCTCGTCGGTGGGAATCGGCTTGGACATCAAGAATTTGAGGTCCTCGGCCAGATAGAACGTCGAAAACGCGCTTACGACGTTGGAAAACAAAAGCAGTGCAAAGAACACCAGCACCGTAATCGACAGCAGTTTGTGCACCAGAAGCTCACCGACCAGGTCGATTTCCATCGCCCGGGTGGTCACGAATTCGCCGGCGCCGTACAACAGCCCGGCAAAGATCAGGCTCAGCACAGCGAAGGTAGGGATGCGCACTCGACCGTGCTGGGAGCGAAGCGCTCCCCGTGCTTCCCTCAGTTTTACGCCCAGCAGCTCGCGAATCATGACGCCTGTTCCCCCGGTTCGTCGCCGAAGCGGCGCGCTACGTCGCGGTGGCGCTCTTCTTCGGATTGCTTGGTCAGCCGCAGGAACACCTTTTCGAGGTTGCCGTCGGTCTCGCCCGACTCGAGTTGCAACTGACCGAGGGTGCCCCGGGCGACAATCCGGCCGTGGTTGATGATCACGATCTGGTCGCACACCTCTTCGGCGACCTCCAGGGTGTGGGTGGACAGCAAGATCGACATCTCTTGTTGTTCGACGAGCTGACGGAACAGTCGTTTGACCAGGTGGTGTCCCTTCGGGTCGAGCCCGACCATCGGTTCGTCGATCACCAGCAGTCGCGGCTCGGGGAGCATGGCGCCGGCGAAGACCAGTCGCTGCTTCATCCCGTGGGAGAAACTCTCGATGAGGCTGGAGCTGAACTCCCGCAGCTCGAACAGGGTGAGCAGCTCGTCGATGCGATCTGCTGTTTCGGCGCGGCGCATGTGGTAGAGCCCGCCGATAAACCGCAGATACTCGAAGGCGGTCAGCTTCTCGTAGACGTAGGGACGGTCGGGGATAAATCCGGTGATCTTCTTTGCGTCTACTGTGTCGTCTTCCAGGTCAAACCCGTCGATGGTGATGGTGCCGGAGGTCGGTTCGATCAGCCCGGTGATCATGCGCATCGTTGTGGTCTTGCCGGCGCCGTTGGGGCCGAGCACCCCGAAGACCTGCCCGGGGGGAACGTCGAGGTCGATGCCGTCGACGGCGGTGAAGTCACCGTACTGTTTGCGCAGACCGCTCACGGTGACCAGCGGAGATTCGGAGATGGGCTGTGGTTCAGACATCGTCGGTGCCGGGTTGAAAGAGGTTCAGCGCAACTGGAGGTGTTCGGTCAGCTCGGCGAGTGGCTGTGGGTCGAAGCGGTCGTTCAGATAAAGCTGTAGGTGGTTCGTTGAGGGGCGGGAGTCGACGGCGGGGTCGAATTCGCCGAGGTGTTCGCCGTTGATATACAGCGCCAGCCAGACGTGAGGACGGAAGCGGTCGCCTTCCCAGACAGCGCCGTGTGCGAAGTGGGGGGTAACCCCCAGGGAGACAAAGGCGTCGGCGATGAGCGCGAGGCAGTCGGCGTAGGTTTGGAGGTCGTCGACGGGGCCAGCGGGCCATTCGCCGTCGGTGTCGAGAGGGGCGGTGCGGGCGTCGGCGCAGATGTCGGCGGCGGCGTCGGCCAGCGTCGCCGGGGAGATTGGAGGGCTTCTCTCACCGTCGAATTCGGCGCTCAGTTTGTCGACCAGTTCGGTCAGTGTCACAACGTCTTCGGGGTCGGCGACCGGTTCGTACGACGAGTTTTCGGGCGACTGGCCGGCGTGCCACAGCGGGTTGTCGTCGCCCGTTTGAACCCGGGCGTTATCGCTGGTGTGGATAGCCACGTGCTGGCGGGGGGTCATCAACTGAAGGCGCGGCTCCTCGGGGATGGAGGTGATTTCGACC
The DNA here is from genome assembly GCA_007120915.1 of Myxococcales bacterium. Taxonomy (GTDB): domain Bacteria; phylum Myxococcota_A; class Bradymonadia; order Bradymonadales; family Bradymonadaceae; genus SLJM01. The sequence continues at coordinate 6,718 of SKMT01000350.1, forward strand.
TCCAGTGGTTCGGTGTCGTCCTCGTCACCGGTTGGGGCGCCGGGGGCGTCGGTGAGAAGTTCTTCGGCGTCGTCGACCGCCTCAAGCCGGTCGAGTTGGCCGCCGCCGAACCGCGAGACCACGGAGAGCAGATCCTCGGCGCTGATGTTGTCGACGAAGGGCGGGCTCTGATCGATGGCGTCTTCGAGCTTTTCGTTGAACTGTCGGTATTGTGACGGTCCGATTTCGTCGGGAATCCGGCGCACGACTACACTCATCGGCAGCGCCTGGAAGATGGGCATGCCCCGAGAGTCGACGAAAAGCCGCATGTCGAAGTGGCCCACGGACTGCACAAAGTCGTAGGACTCGTAGGGGCCCTCGTGGGTGTCGATGACCTCGCGGCCCTCGTAGGTGATCTCCAGGTCGGTGGGAGAGAGCGTCATCGGGTCGAGAAACTCTTCGCGAAACCGGTCGCCGGGCTCCAGATCGTCGGAGGCGATAATCTCGGGGATGGCGTGGCTGACGAGCCGGGGGCGCTTCTCGAGTTTGGCCAGGAAACGGTCGGAGGCTTCATCCAGCGTCAAGTCGACCTGGAAGGTGGGGCTGTCATCGTCGATGAACTGGCCGGTCAGATCGAGTCGGCGCCCGAAGGCTTCGATGGTCCCCGTCGCTGATCGAACCGTCAGTTCTTCGTCCAGGGTGGTCCGCGATTCAAAGCGAAACGCCTGCGAGTCGCCCATCAGCGCCAGCTCGGCGACGCCCTGCACCTCCACGAGCCAGCCGTCGAGAAGACGCGTGCGGTCCTCGCGCAACATCCCGACCTCCTCGTTGTCGCGGTACACCGCCATCCAGAGGGTGTCCTCGCGCAGATCGACGACCCCGTCGGTCAGCGGAATCCCCTCGACATCGTCGTCGTCGGCCACCAGCACGAAGGCGGCGACGGCACCGATCCACAGTGCCACGAAGACGATGCCGACAATGTCGAAAACACGCACGCGGGATACCTCATACGGCTCACAGGAGGTGATGCAGCCGAATTGTAAGCTATCGCAACGGCGGCGGCAATTTGCGCCGGAGATGCGCTGACAGGGACCGATGTGTAAGCAAAAGGAGATGTGGAGATGTGGGAGATGGGGGGATGGAAATCAGGGCTGTGGATCTTACGTCGGTTGCCCATCGAAGCCGTAGCGGGCATCATGGAGACAGGCTGAATTGCGACTATACGTTGAGGTCGGTGGCTATGGCGAAGGACGACAATATTACGCTTCGCTTCGAGTGCGGTGGGGTGGAGCTGAAGATCAGCGGCAAACACGAGTTCGTCCAGAAGATGTACCGAACGATGATGGAGGACGTCGAAGAGGCGCGGAAGCGCGCTGAAGACGAGGCACACCAGACCACCGTGCCTGAGCCACCGGAGGGCAAACGGCCGTCAGCCTGGCTGCATCGCTGTGGGGCGATGATGCACAAAATCTACATGGTTACCAACGAGGACCTGGAGTCGACACTGCTGGACGGGTTTGTCGACGTGGTGGAATTGAGCGCGATTTACGTCGAAGACGAGGTCTTCGATCAGGTCATCGGTCAGGTGGAGCGAGGTGATACCCTGTGGGCGGAGTTCACCAACCTGGGGCGGCGCAAGATGAAGGAGATTGAGGATCTGTCCAGTCCCATCCGCGAGGCGTTGACCACGCCGGTGCCCGGTGATTGACCCCCCATCGACCTTCGCTGCGCTCAGGCCACTTCCCCCCGGGAGAAGATGCGTTCGCTCCCCCCATCGACCTTCGCTGCGCTCAGGCCACTTCCCTCCGGGGAGAAGATGATTTTGGCAACAGGGGATTATTCGGGCCAGTCGTAGAGGTCGCAGGCGTTGGCGTAGGTCAGCGCGGCGAGCTCTTCTAGCGACTGGCCGCGGGCGTCGGCGACAACTTCGGCGGTGTGGCGTACGTAGGCCGGTTCGTTGGTGCGGCCCCGTTTTGGATCGGGAGCGAGGAAGGGGGCGTCCGTCTCGACCAGGATGCGGTCGTCGGGAACCTCGGCGGCGATGTCACGCAACTCGTCGGCGCTGCCGAAGGTCACGATGCCCGAAAAGGAGATGTGAAAGCCCAGCTTAAGCCCCTGTTGGGCCATCGACGCGGAGCCGGCGAAGCAGTGCAGGATGCCGCGGTCGGCTTCTTCTTCGCGCAGAATGTCGATGGTGTCTTCTTCGGCCTCGCGGCTGTGGATGACCACCGGTTTATCGACGTCATTGGCCAGTTGCACAAAGCGGCGAAACACCGCCCGCTGCACGTCGCGGGGGGAGTTGTCGTAGTGGTAGTCCAGTCCGGTTTCGCCGATGGCGACCACTTCGTCGAGTTCGGAGAACTCGTCGACGATGATCTGGAAGACCTCGTCGTCGCACACCGATGCATCGTGGGGGTGGATGCCGGCGGTGCAGCGGATGTGGTCGTAAGCCCGGGCAATCTCGAGCGCCCGGTAGTTGCTGTCGAGCCCGTCGCTGGCACCTATGGTCACGATGCGCTGAACACCGGCGGCTTCGGCTCGTTCGAGCACGCCATCGATGTCTTCGGAGAGTTTCGGGAAATCCAGATGGGCGTGAGTGTCAAACAGTTTCATACGGAGTCTCGGGGCTTGGGTCTCGGGTCTCGGGGGCTCGCACCGACCACCTACCACCTACCACCGACCACCGACCACCCGCTTCACCGATCCAACGTGGCATCAAAGGAGGCGGGGTCGACGTCGAACCGGTCGGGAGCGTGGCCGATCACTTCCTGTTCAAGCCTGTTTTCGACGGCGGCAGCGGCGAGATTGCGTACTTCCGGATCCGGGTGGGATGCCGCCAGGTCGGCGAGTATCCGCCGCGCCTCTTCGCCGCCGAATTCAGCCAGGGCGATGGTGGCGGTGTCGGAGTGATACTCGTTGGCCGTGGCGACGTCGACGAGATGAGAAAAGTACTTTTCGAGCCGGCGGCTCCCAACGACGCGCAGCGCATAGCCTCGGGCGTCTTTGCGGCGAGCCGACAGACTCTTCTCGATGAATTCTTCGCCGCGTGGGTGGCCCAGATCGATGAGCGCGGCGGCGGCCTCGACCTTCAGAATGGGGTGGGCGAACCACTTCTTGGTCACCGCCACCAGGTCATCGGCGGCCTCGGTGGCACGGAGACGGGCCAGGGTCTTGGCGGCGGCTGCCAGATAGGGCTCATGGCCCAGCGCGTCGACGCATTCGGCGATCATATCTTCGCGGGCGTCGGCAGGTATATCTCCGGGTCCGGCGGAGCTGGTTTCCAGAAGTGCACCCAGCGAAAAGGTCACCTGCATCCGGTCCTCCCCGCCCAGTCGATGGCGGGCGGCGAGGAAACGGTCCACAAGGTCGGCCCACCCGTTTTTGACGGCGATCTGGGTGGCGACGACCACAATCTCGGGGTCCGGATCGTCCAGTGCTTCCACCACCGCGTCATGGGCGGTGGAACTTCCCGGGCCGAGCCGGTGCAGCGCAATCAGCGCGTGGTAGCGCAAGTCGGCAGCACCGGCGTCGAGTAGCTCGACGAGTACAGGGATTGTTTCGTCGGGCCGGGGAGACGCCTCAAGAGCCACACAGGCGGTGATGCGGGCGCGCATCGACTCGAAGTCGACCAGCTCTGCGGGGATGTGCAGCGCGGCGTTGGCTTCGTGGGCGGGAGCTTTACCGGAAGCGACGGCCTCCAGAAACCGGGTCAGCGCCTCGGCAGTGGGATCGTCATGGGCGTCGGACCAGTGCATCTCGCGCTGCAACGCGTTGGCGACATCGTGGCGGATCGGCCCGTAGGGATCGTCCAGTGCCAGACACAAAAGCTGCAGCCGATCCGCCCGACGCAGGTGTTTGAGCCGGTAGTGCAGCTCATTGCGCCGGGCGCGGTTGTTGGGGATGTGATTGAGCGTTTGCATGCTGGGCGCTAGGTGCTGGGTGCTAGGCCCTGGGTGCTGGGCGCTAGGTTCCGGGTGCTGGGGAGATTACGAGACGGAGGTGCCGGGAGCGACATCGTCGGGGTACTCGGCCAGTGCGTAGGTGCCGTCTTCGCGCTGGGCGGCCAGGAGCATGGCCTGGCTTTCGATGCCGAACAGCTTCGCCGGCTGAAGGTTGGTGACCATGGTCACGCGTCGGCCGACCAATTCGTCGGGGTCAAAAGTCGTCGCGATACCGGCGACGACGCTTCGTGGCTCATCTTCGCCGACGTCGACGAACAGATGCAGCAGTTTGTCGGCGTCTTCTACGTCGTTGGCCTCGACGATTTCGCCGACCCGCATCTGTACCTCCATAAACTGATCGAAGGAGATGAGGTTGGCGCCTTCCTCGTCTTCGTCTGCTTCCTCTGTTTGTTCCTGCTCTTCTTGCTGTTCGTCTTCCTCTTGCTCCGAGGGCGGGTCGAGCTTCTCGAACAGAACGTCCGGCTTGCGCACATTTGTTCCAGCCTCGAGACCACCCCAGCTTTGCAACGAGTCGAGGGTGCGCAGCTCGTCGCCCAGGTTCATCGCGTCCATGATCCGGGCCGCCGCGTCCGGGACGAAGGGCGACAGAAGCACCGCGACGTAGCGAATCGCCTCCAGCGCGCAGTACAGCGTTTCACCCTGGCGGTTTGGCTTTTCTTTGAGCGCCCAGGGCTGGACGGTCTGGATGTAGTTGTTGGTCTCGCCGGCCAGAGCGGTAATTCGCTCCAGCGCCCGGTGTGGCTGACGATCTTTCATGGCGTTGTCGACGGCCTGGACGGTCTCGATGCAGTGGTTGCGAAGCTCAACGTCCGCCTCTTCTGTCAACTCGGCGGGCATCGACGGGACTTCGCCGTCGACGAATCCCCCGGTCATCGACAGGGTACGATTGACCAGGTTTCCGACGTTGTCGGCCAGCTCGGCGTTGTTGCGCTCTACCAGACGGGCCTTGCTGAAGTTGCCGTCTTTGCCCAGCGGCATCTCGCGCATCATGAAGTAGCGAAGTACGTCCAGGTCGTATTCGTCGGCCAGCTCGAAGGCGTCGATGAAGTTGCCCTTCGACTTGCTCATCTTTTCGCCTTCGACGGTCCACCAGCCATGGGCGTACACCTGTTGGGGAAGCGGCAGTTCAGCGCTCATCAAAAAGGCGGGCCAGTACACGGCGTGAAACCGCAGAATGTCCTTGCCGATCAGGTGGATGTCTGCCGGCCAGTAGCGGTCAAACCGCTGTTGATCTTCGAAGGCGCCCACGGCGGTGATGTAGTTGGTCAGAGCGTCGACCCACACGTACAGCACATGCTCCGGGTCGTCGGGCATCGGGATGCCCCAGGAGAAAGTGGTGCGGCTGATCGACAGGTCTTTGAGCCCCGATTCGACGAAGGAGACCACTTCGTTTTTGCGCGCCTGCGGCGCCACACTGTCCGGGTTCGATTCGTACCACTGAAGCAGCCGATCTTCGTACTTGCTGAGCCGAAAGAAGTAGCTTTCTTCCTCGACCCATTCGACGGGCGAGCCGCTGGCGATGGCCACACCGTCTTCGATCTCGTCTTCGCTGTAGTACGCTTCGTCGGACGCGGAGTACCACCCCTCGTACTTGTCCAGGTAGATGTCGCCGGCGTCGGTCATCCGCTGGACCATCTCTTCGACAGTGCGGCGATGATCATCCTCGGTGGTGCGGATAAACCGGTCGTGGGTTAGCTCCAACTTCTCAAACAGTTCCCGAAATTTCGCCGAGTTTTCGTCGACCATCTGCTCCGGGGAGATGCCCTGTTGTTCGGCGGCGCGCTGGATCTTGAGTCCATGCTCGTCGGTGCCGGTCAGAAAGTAGACATCGTCACCGCGGGTGCGGTGGTAGCGCGCCATCGCGTCGGCCAGGATGGTGGTGTAGGCGTGGCCGATGTGGGGGGCGCCGTTGACGTAGTAGATGGGAGTTGTGACGTAGAATTTAGACATCGTTGGACTCGTGTTGGGTTCAGGGTGCACACAGGTGCGGTGTTGAAACCAAAAAGTGGGTGGGTTTGCAAGGGTTGTGGTTTGTGAGGCGGAGGGGCCGGTCGCACGTTTCATTCGTTGTCTCCGCCCCCCCGCTTACGCGGCGGGTCACCATCCCACAGTTTCTCTTCCGTGTCCTGATCCTCGTCGGACTCCTCGCGCCCCCCAGGGTCAACCAACTCCACGTCGTCGAGATCGACGCTTCGGCGTTGTCCGTCGTCCAGGGTGACCGTGACCTGTCGGGCGATGACGTCGATCTGGTCAATGACACCGTCGCCGGCGGTGGTTGTTACGCGGCGGCCTGCTTCGGGGAGTTCGGTTTTGAGACGGCGGTACAGCTTCTGTTCGTAGACCAGACAACACATCAGGCGCCCGCACATTCCGGAGATCTTGTCGGGATTGAGCGTCAACCCCTGGTCTTTGGCGATGCGGATGGAGATGGGCTCGAAGTTGTTCAGAAACGTGCTGCAACACAGCTCGCGGCCGCAGGGGCCGAGCCCGCCGAGCAGTTGGGCGCCGTCGCGAACACCGATCTGGCGCATTTCGATGCGGGTTTTGAACCGGCCCGCCAGATCGCGGACCAACGCCCGGAAGTCGATGCGGCCTTCGGCGCTGAAGTAGAAGATGATTCGCGAGCGATCCTGCATCACCCGGGTGCGGATCAACTTCATCGGCAGCTCGCGGTCCCGGATGCGCTCAAGGGCAAAACGGTAGGCTGTGGTTTCGAGTTCGGCGTTGTCTTCGGCGCGCTTCAAGTCGGCGTCGTTGGCCTTGCGCAACACCCGCAGCAGGGTGTCGTCGGCGACCTTCTTGCGTTCGACCGGGCCGATAACATCGGCGAGCAGGGGGCCGAATCTCGATTCGACGACCACCGCGTCGCCATCGCTGAGGTGAAACTGACGGGCATCGGCGTCGCGGCGCAGATGTTCGGCGCGAAGGCGCACCGGTACCACGTTGGCGAGGCGCTTGCCGTCGTCGAACACCTGCTGGTCGGTCTGGGGGCTGTAGGGTTTGGTGGACATAGTGGAGGTTACGCCGGCGGGTCGAGGGCCCGGTCATTCGGGCGGCGCAGTCGATCAACAAGGTCTTCGGCGAGCAGTTGGGCGCTGACGTGGCCCCGCAGTCGATAGCGCGCCGACATCAGCGCCTCCAGCGTCGCGATGATGGCGTCCAGCGAGAAGTCGTCGGCTCGCCGCTCGATCAGCTCCCGCAGATCGGCGTTGACGATTCGATCCGGCTCGGCGCGCTTGAACAACATCAGGTCGCGGAAAAAGACGGTCAACACGTCGATACGCTGTTCGAGATGTTCCGTGGAGTCGCCCAGCTTTTCGGCCACGTCGAGCCAGTCGACGGACGACCGGGGATCGACGTCGAACAGTTCGCTGAGAAACTGTTCACGGTCTTCGAGCATCCCTGACTCCAGCATCGCCAGTGAACGCCCGAGGCTTCCCTCGCCGTAGCCGGCGGCGATGTTCAGAAGCCGCTGGTCGAACTGAGGGGGGTCATCATCGTCGTCGTCGCTGTTCAGAAAGCGGGGTAGCGCATCGGCGACGAGTTGCTCGTCCAGCGCCCCGAAGCGCATCCGCTGGCAGCGGCTGATAATAGTCTCCAGCAGCCGATGTGGCTGGTCGGTGACCACGAACAGCATGGTGCGATCCGGCGGCTCTTCGAGGGTCTTCAGCAGGGCGTTGGCCGCCTCTTCGGTCATCGCGTGGGCTTCGTTGATCAACACCACCCGGTAGCGCCCCTCGTAGGGCGCCGAGACACAGGCTTTCTGGACGTCGCGGATCTGGTCGATGACGATCTGGCGCTTCGGCGGGTCGACAAGCAACACATCCGGGTGTTGCAGCTTCTCGATGCGCCGGCACGTCGAGCACTGCCCACAGTCCGGGGCGAAGCTGTCGGGGCGGCTGGTGCAGTTGAGAACGGCGGCCATCGCGTGGGCGACGGTAAATTTCCCGATGCCCGGTGGGCCGGTCAGAAGGTAGGCGTGGTGCATGCGACCCGAGTCGATGGCCTGCTCGAAGACATCGAGGATGCGTTGATGGCCGAGGATGCTGGACCACTGAGACACGGCGTACTCCGGGGGACGGGAGACAGCGAATTACCACTTATTTGGTAAACGCCTTGTACACCGTCTGTCCATCGCGGAGTAGTTTGAACCGCACCACCGATCCATCGTCGATGTCGTCGAGGGCCTGCTGGAACTGGTCTTCGCTGTCGACGTCGGTGTCACCGACCTGGAGGATGACGTCGCGGTCGCGCACTCCGGCGTGTCGAGCCGGGGAGTCATCATCCAGCGAGGTGACCACCACCCCGGCGTCCTCCGGGGCGTCGAGCTGGCGGGAGTAACGGGCGGTCATTTTCTCAACCTCCAGTCCCACCGGGGTGTCGTTGGTCGACGATGCCCGGGGTTCGACCTCCGGAAGATCAGGGCGTTCCTGATCCGGAAGTGATTCCAGGGTCACCGGGACCTGTTTGGTTTCGCCGTCGCGCACCACGTGCAGCGCCACCTCGGTGCCTTCGGCGGTGGTTGACACACGCAGTGGTAGCGCTTCGCTGTCGGCGATGTCGAAGTCGTCGACACCGGTGATAACGTCACGCCGCTTCAGCCCGGCCTGGTCGGCGGGGCTGTCGTCGATCACCTCCGTGACCAAAGCTCCCTGTGTGTCGGCGATGCCGAAACTCTCCGCCAGGAGTGGATCGAGCTGCTGGATGCGAACGCCCAGCCAGCTTCGGTCGACGTAGCCCTGGTCTTCGAGCTGCGGGAGCAGCGTTTTGAGCAGATCGACGGGGATCGCAAAGCTGATGCCCTGGCCCTGGCGGTTGATGGCGGTGTTAATGCCGATGACTTCGCCGTGCATGTCCAACAGCGGTCCCCCGGAGTTGCCGGGGTTGATCGGCGCGTCGACCTGGATGAAGTTGCCCTGATGTTCTCGGCCCTCGATGGGCAGATCCCGGCGGTCCAGAGCGCTGACGATCCCGGCGGTGACCGAATGGGTCAGCCCCAGCGGATGACCGATGGCGATCACATAGTCACCGACGGACACCGACGCGCTGTCGCCCAGGGGCACAGTGGGCAGTTGTTCGTCGGCCTCGATCTTGACCAGTGCAATATCGGTCATCGGATCACCGCCGATGACCCGGGCGTCGAACTCATCGCCCTCGGTGTTCTTGACGGTGATGTTCTTGGCGCCTTCGATGACATGGTAGTTGGTGACGATATGCCCGTCGGCGTTGATGATGAACCCCGAGCCCTCGCCCATATGCTCCGGGGTCGGCCCCGGGATCATCTCGCGGGCGTGTGGAGGGAGATCATCGTCGTCGTAGGAGACCAGGATGGTGACCACGGCGGGGCCGACATCTCTGGCCAGTTGAGCGTAGGGGGAGTCGACAGTGTCGATGCGGTCGGCGGCGGCAGGCCCGTCCGTCCACAGCGCCGCGGCGCTCGTCGGCACCACAAGGGCGGTCGCCACCAGGGCGACAGCCAGAAACATCGGCTCGAAAGTTCGACGAAATCTGCTGGTGGTGTCGCTCATCATCAAAATCGTTCGTGAGGCATGGGCTGGCGGGGCGCCCGGAAGTAATGCAGCGGCGAGTAGTGTACAAAATTTTCAACGCGACTGGTGTACAGACAAGCGTAGGCCTCGACCTGATCGCCGAAGATACTGTTCTTGTTGCCCTGTTTGAACAGCAGGCCCCAGTAGGGGTTGAACTGAGCTTCGAACTTCTTTTCGAGCGACAGGATCTCGTCGATCAAATCGCGGCGGCGACGGCGCAGACGCTTGCGGTTTTGCTCAATTTCATCGCGGGCGGTCACGAGCTGTTCGGCGTCAAACTCGTCGAGTTTCTCGGAGTCGCCGCTCTCACCGCCGTTGAGCAGCGCATCGACCTGGTATGCCAGCCCCTGGTCGAAGGCGATCTCCTCGTTGACGCGCTGGATTTCGAGCTCCAGCAGCTCCAGGCGGCTGTTCTCTTCGCGCAACTCCCCGGCCTGGGTCAGTTCGCGCTCCATCTCCTGGACGATCATCACCGTGCGCCAGGCGCTCGATTTTTTGGAGCGAACGATGTCGCCGTAGATGTGGTCACCGACAAACAATACCCGGTTGCCCCGGTAGCCGCTGATGCGCTCAAAATCGACCAGGTTGCCCCCCTGGTAGATGGTGTCGCCGTCGAATTCGCTGAACTCCTCGCCGAGCACGTTTTCGTCGGCGTCGACGATCTTGAAGGGCTGGCGTTCCGTGAAAAACTCCGGTTTTTTCGCCCCGGTGACCACGATGTCGAAGTAGTTCTTCCAGTGGGGGTACTCCGGGAGCACGTCGTTGAGCAGGTAGCTGAGGATATGGTCCGTAAACGAGGCGTAGCTGTTGGTGAGAACGAACAGCTTTTTCCCGGCGGAGCGGAACTTGTGCAGTGTCAGCGCCAGGTCGACGTGCCGGTCCAGATAATGTTCGGTGTTGGCGATGATCTCGTTTTTGATGGAGTCGTCGCGATGGGCCAGGTCGATGCAGTATCGGATGTCGCGGTACAGCCTCTGCCAGTCGTGTTGGCGGTTCGGCTCGGTGGTCTCGAAGTAGTCGACCAGCGCGGCGTACAGCGCCGCCTCCGGCAGTGCAAACAGAGTGTCGATCAGCGCATAGCGCGGGGTGGTCATGCGCATCGAGTTGACACGGTACTCATACAGGTCGTCGCCGGTGACTTCCTTGAAACCGTGGAAGACTTTTCCGACGTGGCGGTGGCTGTCGAGCTTGAAGATGTTGCCCCGGTGGGTGTCCAGCACCAGCCCACGGATCGCGAAGTCAGCGGGGATATCGAGGTTGAGAATGTCCTTCGGATAGCCCCGTTCGTCGACGAGCCGCTCCAGGGTCTTGTCGACGCTGAGCTGCTCGATGGCGTTCTGGTCATAGCGCGCCAGCGTGTAGTCCATATCGAAGCCGATCAGCCCCACATCCCCCAGATTGATGTCCCGGTTACAGTACACCTGCCGGGGGCGCTCAACGTTGAGCACTCCACTTCGGCGCAGCACCTCCAACAGGTTTTCGGCCTGTCGAGAGCGGGACGATTTGGATGGGTCGACCACGAATGCACCTCGTCAAAAGTAACATGACACCGGCGGGCAGGCGCCCCCGGAGCCCGGGCGCGTGCAGACAAACAGATTACCAACCCGGGGAAATAGGAAACAAGTGCGCATCCGGTGGGATTCCCGGAGAGTGTCGTGGGTCCCGGCTCTCGGGTATTTCTCCGAGCCGAGATCTGAGGAGTAACTGCCGCGACCGTGGCAACGACGGGGATGTAACGAAGGGGAGAGTAATGTAACTACACCACGGAACGAAGTTTGCGGTCCTGGGCCCCGGCGACTGGTGGAGTAGATGGACGGACTGATGTACTGGCTTTGGGGGGTGATGATTGCCTACGGGGTGGTGATGTACGTGCTGTCGCCGCGGGCGAGAACGCCGGGGCAGTTTTACGCCGCACTCGACCGGTCGGGCCGGGAGGTGGGGCTGGGGCTTTTGGTGGGCTCGGTGGCGATCACCTGGCTGTTTGCAAAGTCGATAACCAACGCGGCGAATCTGGGCGCTGATTTCGGCATCGTCGGCGCCGAGATCTTGTCGGCCACCACCATCAGCGGAACGATGGTGCTGGGGCTGGCACCGATCTTCGTGTTGCACCGGGTCGACTCGGCGGGCCCCTGGGCGTTTCATCTCGCGTTCTGGCCGGCCGTCGCCATCGGTGTGGCGCATGCGGCGGGATGGTCACCGCAGTGGTTGGTGATCGGAGAGGGCACCTACGGGTCGCTGTTGGGCGTGAACGTGGCGGTGACCGCTCTGGTGGTCGCTGGATTTTTCGTCGGAGCGCTGCTGGATCGGCGGTGATGCGTTGGCCAGATCGGTGTTGTCTCTAGTTTTGGATGTGGGCTCTGGTC
>SKMT01000108.1 GCA_007120915.1 Myxococcales bacterium
CATCGACCTCGAGTCCGAGACCGACATCGACATCGACCTCAAGCCCGAGACCGACATCGACCTCGAGCCCGAGACCGACCTCGACATCGACCTCGAGCCCGAGACCGACCTCGACATCGCCCCCGAGATCGAGCATCGCCTCCGAGATCGAGCATCGACCTCGACCTCGAGTCCGACCTCGACCCCGAGCCCGAGCTTGCTATTCCCAGGGGTTGGGCGTGTCGTCGAGCTGGCGGTCGCGGTTGCGGTTCCACCAGTTGGACCAGAACTCGTGGGCGCGCCGGCCGTTCCAGTCCGGTGAGGCCCAGCGGCCGGTCCACTCGGAGAGCAGCAGGTTGAGGTTGTAGCGCTTGTAGTCGTCACCGCGTGACAGCAGGGGGATCAGATCGTCGACGGCCTCCAGGTCTTTCCAGCCGTCGACGCCGTAGTCGGCGAGCATGTCGACCAGTGCGTCGCGGCGGTCCGGATCCATGTCGGCGGCGCGTTGTTCCCAGAGGTCGAGGGCGGCGAGATGTTCATCAGTGAGGGAGTCGGACCAGTCGAGTTGCTGGTCGTAGACGGTGATGCGGCGGATCTGTCGGGCGATGGCTTCGCGAAGCCGGGGGGAGTCTTCTTCGCGTAGCAGATCGGTGAGTGCCGGGACGATGTGAGGTTTCATGCGGTGGCGTAACGCCCGCAGTGCCAGGCGGCGCTCGTCGTCGGACAGCGTGGTGTCTTTCAGCCGGGCGACCGCCAGTTCGGCGGCGTCGTCGGCGCGGCCAGACAGGCGCAGGGCGTGGTAGAGCGTCTGCTTGCGATCGGAGGTCAGTTCATCGGCGGCGTCGAGGGCGTCGGCGAGTCGCTTCAGCCCGAACAGTGTGTCGATGGGCACCTCGTCGAGCAGGTCGTACGAGGCGGCCTGCACGTCGGAGTCGGGGTCGTGCAGCCCGTAGTGAAGTGCGATTTCAGGGCCGTGGGGGGCGCGGATGTCGTGCAGATATTCCAGCGCCTGGCGCCGGAGGTTCGGGGAATCGTTGTCGAAGGCGCGGCGCAGCTCGCGGGTTCGCGCGAACAGCCTCTCTTCATGCCAGTCGTACCAGTCCCATTGCGGTCCCCAGGGCAGACAGCCGTTGAGCCGGTCGGCTTCGGGGCAGCCGATGCGAAGGTGGAAGTGATCGGCGTGCGGTGGGGCGTCGGTGGGTTGGTGGAGCACTTTTGCGGCGCGTTCGATCAGCCGACGCGGCTCGTTGATCTCGACGGCGTGTTCGAGCATCAGTCGTTTCAGCCCCTCGCTGACGAAGAGCCAGACGACGTTAATGTCGGGATTGGTCAGCAGGGAGCGGGCCAGCGCCCAGTTGCGTGCGGTGTCAAAGTAGAGCGGCTGGCCGATGGCGCGGCCGTCGTCATCGAATTCCACCAGATTGGGGGTGGGGACGGAATTTCCCTGGGCGTCGAGCGAATAAAAAGCGATGTCGGCGTCGCGCCCGGCCTGATGAGACCCACTCCAGGGGATGGGCCCGCCGTGGGCGTAGCCCAGGTTGCCCACGCGAAGTGGGGCGCCGCCGTGGGATTGCGTCACGTCGGCGGCGGCGGTTTCGATGGCGTCGATCAACTCTTCGGTGCCGTAATGGGTGTTGCGCCGCCGGTGCGGTTCGATGACCTGGTGGTAGGGGCCGGTGTGGGCGAGTTCGGCGGGGTTTTTCAACGCTCCGCTGCGCACGGTGCCCACCGACAGGGAATCATCCAGGTTGGGTTCGGAGTTGAGAATCTGGCTGTAGTCGAGCGGCTCGTCGGCGCGCTGGCGCACAGCGGGGACGGCGTCATCGGCGCGCCGGAGGGCTTCGCCGCCGGCGGCGAGGGCTTTGCGCCGGGCCAAAAACAGTTCTTCCGAAGCGGCGGTGTGGACCGGTTGCGCCGACTGTTCACCGGCGGAGGGCTGGGTCGGCTGGGTGGGCTGGGGTGGCGATTCGGCCGGCTCAGCCCAGGCGGTAGAAGCGAGGCCAAGCAGCGCGCAGCAGAGGAGGAGTGTTGTGGGGGCGTGCTGTAGCATGGTGGAGAAAAATGTTTCGCCGCAGTGGGTTCGACTCTAGGATAGAGCCAGTATGATTCACCAACATTGTACCTGTCGATGAATGTAAGCCGCAAATTTAGATTTGTTCCCGTCCGTAAACGAGCGTTACAAAGCAGTAGGCAATCATGAACAGACGAGGTTCGACGGCGGTGTGGGGGCTGATTGTGGCGCTGGTAGTCGCCAGCGGAGCGTTTGCCTGGGTTCAACTGGCTCCCCAGCCGGCGCTGGACATGGTGCTGGGCCCGGATCTGACGGTGCGCCACGTGATGGTGGAGCGGGAGCCCGGCGCCGAGGGGCAGACGTTTCAGCGGGGAGACCGGCTGACGCACATCGGCGGAATGTCGGTGGACAACCTTCAGGAGTTTCGCCAACTGCTGCCGCCGCTGCTCAAAGAGGCGGGCCCGCCGGAGTACCAGAACGACGAGGGCGAGCCCGAGGATGAGGAGGCGGCCGTTGCCGACGAACAACGGGTGGTGGTGGACTACCAGTTGTTGAGGCCCGTACATCGGTTCTTGCTGGCGTTGCAGGAGGAGACGGTGGAGCCGGGAGAGTTGCCCCCCGGTGTGGAGCAAGGGGACCGGCTGGTGGAAGTAGATGGCCGGGTGTTGCCCGAGAAGATGGGAGCGGAGGGAATCCGGAGTGTGGCGGCGAGCCGGCCGGATGCTGTGCTGGGGATTGAGCGATCTGATGCAGTGTTCTCCGGGCAGTTGCAGGTCGACGCCGACGGGGGGGCGCCGGGTGTGCTGGTGACCTTCGTGTTGGTATTGCTGGTGATTGCCGTGATCTGGCGGTGGCACTCCGATCGGATCGGAGAGCGCGCAGCGTACTGTGTGGGGCTGGAGACGCTGTGTATGGGCTGGCTGCTGATGCTGGTGTTCGGGTTTCAGTGGGTGCTCGGCGACCCCTGGCTTGCAGCAGCGGTGGTTGCGGGGTTGGCGATGGTGCGACCGCTGTCGATGTTCGCCCGGGAACAGGCCAGGGGCGAAAGCGGTGCAGGAGGCACAATTGCGCTGGGAATCGGTGCGCTGGTCACTGCCGGGCTGGTGGGCCTGATGGCTGGCGGGCAACTTGCCAGCGCCGAGGAGGCGCTACATGCAGCAGCGATCGTAACGGGACTGTTTATCATCTACGAGCTGGCAGTGGGTGGAATGGAAGGAAAGTCGCTGTTGGATCTGGGGGATCGCGGTGGATATCTGGCGGGGATCGTGATTCTGGGGCTGTTGGTCTGCGCGGTTCTGCTGGTGTTGGAGCCGGTGGGCTTCCGAGAGGATACGTGGCGGTGGTTTGCCGTTTTGCTGCCGGGGCTGATGTGGTTTGGCGATGTGCTGTACGTGATCAAGTACGGCACCTATTCGGCGATGGGCGAGGTGGCCGACCGCCAGGCACGCCGAAAAGTCATCGAGGATTATCTCCAGGAGATGGCTGCGGAGATGCCAAATACGGATCTGCGTCTGATCGCGATGATCGAGGGGCGGGCGATGCAGGTGCGCACAACCAAACAGGGGCTGGAAGTCCGGATCGCCGACAGCTCCCTGGCCGATGCCGTCGAGATCATGATCACCGAGAATGCGGCGGTGCCGCTGCCGGAGAGCACGGATCGGACAAATCACCCGATGGCGGGAATTGCCAATGCGTTGAACATATCGCTGGCGGTGGTGCTGGCGCCGCCTGCGGGGATGCTGCAGTTGAACATGGATGATCTGGAGATAGCGCTGGTAGGTATTCGCGAATCGGTAGAGGGTGACATCCCGTCCTATGCGTCCAGCGAGACGCTGGATCTGGCCCAGCAGTTGTGGGAGGGGCCCGTGGCGTCAGCGGCGTTGATCGAGGCGGTGTCGGCGATGCCGTTGCAGGGAGAGACGGACGGAACGGTGGAGAAGGCCCCGGCGTCGGTGCGTCGAGAATTGGACGAAGTCCAGCAACAACTCGATGAGGTTCGCGAAGAGAACCAACAGCTCGCCGAGAAGCGCCAGGAGGTCGGCGGGCAGTTGCAGACAGTGCAGCGGCGGGTGCGGTTGGGAGAGCTGACACGCACGGCGGCGCATCCACCGATCAACGCCCAGCAACGCCAAAGATTGCTGGAGGGGGAGCTGATCGAAGCGCTGGACTACCTGCTGGACGAACCGGACCCGGTGGTTTTTGCCGGTCCCGGTGGGGTGGGCAAGGAGTTTACCGCCTTTCAGGCCCACCTGCTGGAGGGAGGCAAAGAAGGCGACTTCCTGGTGGTCGACACCGTGCACGAGGGCTGGGCCGGCAGGCTCGATGACATCCTCGGCGAAGAAGGCGGCGGTGTGGGCGATGAGCTGTTGAAAGGATTTGCAGGGGCGCTGGTTCTTCGGGGCGCACAGCGCTGTGATGACCGGCGTCTTCTGGCGTTGTGCCATCAGTGCGATGAGAAGAGTGTACGGCTATTTTTGGCCTTCGAGTCCGAGGAGGCTGAACAGCGCAGTGTGCTCGAAGAGCGTCCCCGCCCGCTACAGGAGTTGCTGGAGCACCGGGAGGTGATCATTCCACGGTTTCAAACCCGCCCGGAGATCATGGACGGAGTGTTTGAGTTCTGGTTGGACTACTGGACGGCACGCTACGACATGCGGGTCGACGGCTTTTCACGGATGGCGCTGGAGACGCTGCGTGCCTACGACTATCCGGGCCAGATCGCGGAGGCTGTAGAGGTGGTGCGCCTGGCGGTGCTGGCCGCGGAGTACGACGTGGTCGATCGGGAGGATCTGCCGCTGAGAGTGCGCAGCGGCCGGAGGACGTGAGGTCTCGCGTCTTGGGGTCGTGAGGTCGTGGGGTCGTGGGGTGGTGGGAGCGCGTCCTGCCAGGTCGCCGGGCTTTTGGACGGAATGCGGGGGGAACGCTACGATGAGGACCGATGGAGCGATCTGGTGGCTGATACCCGAGAGTAGCGAATGGATGTGACGATGAGGTTCAACAGCGCGGTGGCGGGGGGATTGACGGTGGTGGTGCTGATCGTGGTGGGGCTGGCCTTTGGCTGTGGGGAGGATGACCCCGAAGAGCAGCAGATGACACGAATGCTGTCGGTGGACGTAAGCCACGAGGTCGTGTTGCCCACATCGGTGGTACGTGTGGACCTGGGGGGCACGGATCGGATGGAGGCGGGCACGGCCGATGTGACAGTGCAGGGCAACCTCGACGACCGGGACATCGACCACAGCTTCGAGGCGCCGCTTGAGCGCGACGGGGATGTGGGCCGGTTGTACTTTGAGCTGGAAGCCGACGAGAAGCTGTGGCCGATGATGGAACCGGGCGACGTGGCTGACTTTCGCGGTCAGATGCAGGTGGAGCTGGTCGATGTGCTCGGCGTGGTCGGTGAAGGTGAACAGGACGATCTGAGCTGGCGGTTTCTCAGCGAGTTGGCCCCCCAGTTCGAGGTTGAGATTTCGGAGACCATCTACCCGGCGGCCACAGAGGAGCTCGACGGCAGCGGAGTGCTGCGCCCCGACGAGGGAGAGACGGTAGCGGTGGTCGAACAGGGGATGGGCGAAGCCCAGGGGGGTCACACATTGGATCTGACGGGGGTGGAGCTACCTGTTCAGTGGACGGGCGAACGGCTTCGGGGGGATTTGGAGTTTGCCCCGGAGGCGGTGGGCGTTCACCCGGGCCAACTGGAGGCGGATGTGCGGTTTGAAAACCGGTTTTCCGACGGCACCGTGCTGGAGTCACAACAGGAGTCGCAGCGGCTGAACACCGAGATCGGCACAACATTTATCGCCAACATCAGCCCCCAGGAGGCGAGCCGGGGCCAACTTGTGG